>NZ_JAOBSU010000030.1:0-15976 GCF_025447695.1 Streptococcus danieliae
CGTCCGCACTACCAAATAGGAATACCTACTTATTTTAAATAAGGCGTCAATAAGTATGAGTTTTTAGAGGTGCCCTTTATTTTTTTCAGATCGGTTCATAAAGTAGAGAAGAGTCTGTAGTTCACTAGTCAAGTCAACATATTGGACAACAACATCTTTAGGAACAGATAGGTTAACGGGTGAGAAGCTGAGAATTCCTTTAATGCCGGTATTGACGAGTTGATTGGCAACTTCTTGGGCTTTAACACTGGGAACTGTTAAAATAGCGGTTTTAACCTCAGACTCACTTAATTTTTCTTGCAGTTGAGAGATAGGATAGATTGGAATACCGTCATCAGTAGTCGTCCCTACGGCCTCATGTTCATCTCGATCAAAGGCCATGACAATTTTCATTTTATTGCGTTCTTCAAAGCGGTAGTGGAGCAAGGCTTTTCCCATATTTCCAACACCCACAAGAGCTACATAAGTAATGTTGTTGTCGTTGAGGAGATCTGCAAAGAAGGTCATGAGTTTTTTGACATCATAACCAAAGCCTCGTCTTCCTAGCTCTCCAAAATAAGAGAAATCTCTGCGAACAGTTGCGGCATCAATTCCAATAGCTTCGGCGATTTGTTTGGAACTAGCTTTTTCGATTTTTTCAGTATTAAAGCGCTTAAAAATACGATAGTAAAGAGATAAGCGCTTGGCGGTTGCACGAGGAATGGGTTGATTTCTCACTTCCATAATCCCTATCCCTTCCTTTCTCAAGAGTTTGTGAATTAATTATATTATAAAGGAATCAAGCCTAAAAAGCAATGAATATACTTACAAAAATTATGATAGAAGTTCTGATAGTTCTAGTATAGGATCAGGAGTGGGGTCTTACTTTAGGGATTCGATGGGGATTTCGAAAGAAAAACCGAACTTTATCCTCTATCAGGCAAAGAAAAAAGGTTGAGAGGGAATCCCTCAACCTTTTAAGCACAAGGCTTATTTGTAGTTACGTGATTCCAAACCTTCTTCTTCAAGGAAGAGACGGAATGGTACCAATTCTTCAGCTTCGTATTTCTCTTTGTAAGCTGCAATTTCTTCAGCAGAGTAAGCTTTTGGATCCAAACGAAGTTCTGGAGCTTCTACTGGGATTGGACGATGTTGAGTGATGCGTGCATCGATTACAACAGTCTTACCTTCTTTGTTCAATTTCACAGCTTCTGCCATAACAGCATCCATATCTTCGATACGATCCACTGTGAATCCAACAGCACCTTGAGCTTCAGCGATCATCTTGTAATCTGGGTTAGTGAAGTCTACACCAAACAAGTGTTTGTTTGTATCTTCATATTTGTTCTTGATGAAGGCATACTCAGCGTTTGAGAAGACAACGTTGATAACTGGTAGGTCATATTGAACGTTTGTGATAACGTCTGGGTAGCACATACCGAATGCTCCGTCACCCATGATGTTCCATACTTGGCGATCTGGATTGTCTTTCTTAGCAGCAATACCACCAGGAAGAGCAATACCCATTGTCGCAAAGAGTGGAGAAGTACGCCACATGTTCTTAGGAGTCATGTGAAGGTGACGAGTAGAAGTTTGAGTTGAGTTACCTACGTCGATTGAGTAGATTGCGTTCTCATCAGCATGTTTGTTGATTGCGTTGTAAACTTGGTACAATTGCAATTCGCCTTCAGTTTTACCTTCAAGCTTGTTCATGTAATCACGCCAGTTTTGGTTGTTCTTGACAACAGCTCTCCACCATGGTGTAGATTCAACTGGGTTTACTTTATCAAGGATAGCTTGTGCAGCTTCTTTAACATCACCAAGGATTGAAGCATCAAGCGCATGACGTTTACCAAGTTTGTATGGATCGATATCCACTTGGATGAATTTTTCGATGTTTTTGAAAGTGTTGTAAACTTCTGAGAATGGGAAGTTGCTTCCAAGGAAGAGAACTGTGTCTGCTTCGAAGATAACTTCGTTGGCAGATTTCCAACCAACACGGTAAGCAGAACCAGTCAAACCTTCGTAATCCCACTCAAAGGCTTCAAAGTTCTTACCAGTTGTAATGATAGGAGCTTTGATTTTGCGAGAAAGTTCAGTGATTACATCACCTGCACCAACACCACCGAAACCAGCGTAGATAACTGGACGTTTTGCGTTGTTAAGGATTTCAACCGCTTTATCAACTTCAACTTGGTTCAAAGCTGGAGCTACAAATGTACGGTCGTAAGTTCCAGATCCGTAGTAAGAATCTGCATCGATTTCTTCAAAACCAAAGTTAACTGGGATCTCAACAACTGCAGGACCTTTTTTAGCGATTGCAGCACGGCAAGCTTCGTCGATAACTTTTGGCAATTGAGCAGCGTAAGCTACACGTTTGTTGTAGACAGCTACACCATTGTACATTGGGTTTTGGTTCAACTCTTGGAAAGCATCCATGTTCAATTCAGTAACAGGACGAGAACCAAGGATTGCCAACATTGGAGTAGCATCCATAGCTGCATCGTAGATACCGTTGATCAAGTGAGTTGCACCAGGTCCACCTGAACCGACACAGACCCCGATAGATCCACCGAATTTAGCTTGCATAAGAGCTGCAAGAGCACCAGTTTCTTCATGGCGTACTTGCAAGAAGTTGATATCTTTGTCTTCTGCAAGTGCGTCCATCAAGGAACTCAAAGTACCAGAAGGAATACCATAAATTGTATCAACGCCCCATGTTTTCAAAACATTGAGCATAGCAGCAGAAGCAGTGATTTTAGTCATAGTGACAAATCTCCTTTGAAATAGTAATCATAAACTAATTAATGGAAACGCTTAACTAGTATTACAAGGTAATTATATCACAGTTTCGAGCACAATGAAAACAATCTGCTCAAAATTTTAAGAATTATTCTAAAAATAACGTTTTGAGGAAGTTTTTTCACGCGCTGGTACTTCCTAAAAAGTAGGCCTGGAACTTGTTAGAGGTTACTGCCGTTCCTTATCTCAGGGAAGGTGTTGGATCGGTTTGCCCTGCTCGAATACCTCTCAATAGAGTAAAAAGAAAGGGAGTGGGACAGAACTAAATTTTTTCAAATTTAGTTCGTAGTCCCACCCCCGCAAAGCTGATTAGGTCCTCTTCCTAGCTTGAAAAGCGAACGATTGGAGTTTGCTTCGCAAACAAGATTTGGTACTCTCTAACAGCATACAATGCTGTTAGACCCAATCAGCTACTGCGTCAAAGGCATTTTATTAACCAAAGTTAAAGAGGCTAGACTTTTGGCCCAGCCTCTTTAGGGATATTATGTTTTAGGGAAGCTATCGCTACTGATGAAATTGTAAACATCTCCTAGTGTCCCTTGAAAGCCAAGCTCTTCCCCATTGAAGGTAAAGGAAGTAACTTTCAAATAGTCTGGAATAGCTAAGCAACCTAGGAACTGACGTGTAAGATCACTGTATTGTTCAAAGGTCAGACTGCGATCAATCTTATAGGAATCTGTGTAATGAAGTTCATACATAGGCGTTTGGCCTCCTTTTTTCTTCTTGACAAGATTGTAACACATTTGGTTACAAGAGTAATCGAATATGCTCGTGTTCTTTGAATATCAAACCTCTTCTTTGGAGAAAACTTTTCGATCTACCAGGCTATCCATGAGGAAGAAAAATTTTTCGCGGTAGATGGGACTAATTTTATCTTGGAAAATATCTACTTTATGTAACCCTGTCGCATCAGTAATGGTGAGACGAAAGGCAGATAAATCCTCTTTGACAGCAATTTTGACGAGAAAGCCTTGACCACTGTTAGGGACTTCCTCTAGTAAGCGTTGCAATTCATAATTTCCAGTCTTGTTCTGACTAAAAGTGGTATCACGCAGCGTGTATTTTCGAATGCCTGGATCAATGTGGTAACGGTAAGGTGAGTTGGGGAGATGGACACTGGTTGAAAAAGCCATACTTATCCTCCGATTATATTTTTAAGTGTTTGAGTAAAGGTAGTCACATCATCTAAGCTGGTATCATCCGAGAAACTAATCCGAATGGAGTGGTTATTCCGTTCAGGGTGATCGGGATAGCAAGCGGCGATGACATGACTAGGCTCCAAGGTCCCTGCTGTACAAGCAGAACCACCGGAAACAGCGATCCCCGCCAAATCTAACTGTAGCAATAAACTATCCTTGCTGACTTGAGGGACCACTAAACTGAGGACATGAGGAAGCTGGTTGGTGGCTTCATTGACGGTTACAGATGCTGGTAACGAAGCTACAAGTGTTTGTCTTAGGTTGCGGATATGCTCTTCTTTGTCTTCCCAGTTCTCCAGACTTTCCTCAAGCGCGGTAGCCATCCCGACAATAGCTGGCAGATTCTCAGTACCCGCGCGGTGCTTATTTTCCTGCGTACCGCCCAGCATCAAACTTTTTAGCTTAGGCTGGCTGGTGTAGAGGAAACCAACTCCTTTAGGGCCATGGAACTTGTGGGCCGAGGCTGTCGCAAAGTCGACTCCCAGCTCCTTGGGATAAAAAGGTCGTTTGCCCATCCATTGAACTGCATCCACATGAAAGGCGGCAGGATGTTCTTGTAGAATTTTTCCAATTTGGGCAATGGGAAGTAGAGCACCGGTTTCGTTATTGGCTGCCATCATAGAAACCAAAATCGTATCGTCTCGTAGGGCAGCCTGGAAATCGTCAATGGCCAGTTGTCCGTCTCGTGGTTCTAAGTAGGTCACCTCAAAGGCATACTCTTGTTCCAGACGGTGAAAAACTTCTAGGACCGAATGGTGCTCAATTGCGCTTGTTATCAGGTGTTTACCCTGGTCTTGATGCTCCAAGATGTAGGAGAAAAGGGCCAAGTTGTTGGCCTCTGTTCCCCCAGAGGTAAAAATAATCTGATCTGTTGAAACCTCTAATTGCTTCGCGATGGACTCACGCGCCTGGCGTAAATATTTGCGAGCATCTCTACCAAGACCATGGATACTGGATGGGTTGCCATAATGGTCCTGCATGATCTCCATCATCGCAGCCATGGCTTTTGAGCTGATTTTGGTAGTTGCAGCGTTATCTAAATAAATCATTTTTTTCTTCTTTATAAAAATCAAAGAGTGGGCTGACTGGTTTGCGTTCTTGAATACGTACAATAGCTTCCCCAATCAATTTGCTGGCAGATAGGCGGAGAGTATTGTCTGGAATTGCCTGTTTGGTAGCAACAGAATCGGTTACGACAATTTCTTTAATATTGGCTTGATTCAAGAGTTCAGTTGCTTGACCGGCAAAGAGGCCGTGACTGGCAGCTGCATAAATTTCAGTCGCTCCTTCATCCGTTAGGATTTTGGCAGCTTCAGAGAAGGTTTTTCCGGTATTAAGGATGTCATCAATCATAATAACCCATTTGCCAGCTACATCTCCAATCACATAACCTTCCTCACGATCAGCATCATCTTGAGCATAGTCAATGATGGCAATTGGCAAATCCAATAGCTCTGCCAGTTGACGGGCCCGTTTGACACCGGAGTTCTTTGGACTCACAACAACCACGTCTTGTTGGCATAAGCCTTTATCATAATAGTGTTGGGCAAAGAGAGGGATTGTGAAGAGGTTGTCGACTGGGATGTTGAAAAAACCTTGGACTTGAACCGCATGGAGATCAAGGGTGAGCAGGCGTGTAACACCAGCTTTGACCAGCATATTGGCTACCAACTTGGCTGTGATTGGTTCGCGTGGGGCAGCTGTGCGGTCTTGGCGCGCATAACCAAAGTAGGGCATCACCACGTTGATTGAGTTGGCGCTGGCCCGTTTGCAGGCATCAACCATGATGAGAAGCTCCATCAAATGGTTGTTAACGGGAAAGCTGGTTGCCTGAATAATGTAGATGTCAAAACCACGAACACTTTCTTCAATATTGATCTGGATTTCACCATCTGAGAATTGACGTGAAGAGAGTTTTCCGAGTGGAATACCTGTTTCTTGTGAAATGCGTTCGGCAATCTCTGGATTTGAATTTAAGGAAAAAATCTTCATTTGCTTTTTGTCGGTTTGTGTCGCAATCATGGATGGGTTGAACTCCTTTTTGTATTTGTTTCTATTTTATCAAATTTTACTTAAAAAGATACAGTCCTCTATAGTTTTGCTGCAAAACGCGCAACCTTGGTTGGGGCCTTTCTTTCATCAATGCCATGTTCCCGTAGAAACTGCTGGAAGTCCTTATAGCCTTGAGCGGGATTGGTGACTTCCAGTTCTAATTCGTAGTCAATTTGATCAAAGTAGGAACTTTTATCAATGGCCAAGAGTCCAATGGGAACTTGGATTTCGAGGCGTTCTGTATGGAGACTGCCGAGCACCCGCAATTTTTCAAGGGCAATCCCCTCCTCGCGAAGTAGATCTAGGATAGTTCCTTCTGGCAGTTGGACTTGGTCTGGGAAGAGGGGCCAGACCAGACTGGTTAATTCTTGGTTGTACTCCATATTGCCAATAGCCTGGGGAATCTTAAGGGTCAATTCAGCTCCTGTTTCAAAGGTGCGAACGCGCAAGGCCATGCCATGCTCTTTTAAGATCCATTGGGGACTGTCAATATAGTAGTTGGTCTGGTGGATGGGGGTCACATCTGGATAAAGGACTCGTAGTCGGTCATATTCCGTTTTTTTCAGTAAGTTTTTGAATTCAATTTCCAAGTGTTGCATTTTTAGGTCTCTCTTTCATCCTATTCATGGAAAGGTTTTCAAGAATGTGTTAAAATAAGATTGTGTCTATTTTATACAAAAAGGACAGGAAGTACAAGGAAAGGGGCAGAAATGGAGCCAAATTGGGAAGATCTATTAGATCCATACATCCAGGCCGTGGGTGAATTAAAAATTAAGCTACGAGGTATTCGTAAGCAGTACCGCAAGCAAAACCTTCATTCCCCCATTGAATTTGTGACCGGTCGGGTCAAACCGATTGAGAGTATTCAAGAAAAAATGGTGATTCGCGCGATTTCGATGGAGCGTTTGGAACAGGATATGCAAGATATTGCTGGCTTGCGGATTATGGTTCAATTTGTAGATGATGTGTATGAAATTTTAGAGGTCTTGCGACGCCGCAAGGATATGCGGATTGTCCAAGAAAGGGACTATATCAATCACCGCAAGTCGAGTGGCTATCGTTCCTATCATGTGGTGATTGAGTATCCGGTTGATACCATTCATGGTTCGCGGACTATTTTAGCCGAGATTCAAATCAGGACCTTGGCCATGAATTTCTGGGCCACAATTGAACATTCCCTCAACTATAAATACAAGGGGAATTTCCCAGAGGAGATTAAAAATCGTTTGGAGAGAGCAGCTCGAATGGCTTACCAATTAGATGAAGAAATGGGGCAAATTCGAGATGATATTCAAGATGCTCAAGCTTTGTTTGATCCCGTCCATCGCAAATTATATGACGGAGTAGGTAATAGTGATGACACCGATGAAGAATACCGTTAAACGGATTGCCTTGATAGCCAATCAAAGGCCACGCAGTCAGGAAGTCTTCCAGAAACTCAGCCGTATGCTTCGTCCCTACAAGCAGTTTGAATTAAGCAGGAAAAATCCGGATATTGTTATTTCCATCGGTGGCGATGGGATGTTGTTGTCGGCTTTTCACCGTTACAAGGATCAGCTAGACAAGGTACGATTTATTGGGGTCCATACCGGACATTTGGGTTTTTATACGGACTATCGGGATTTTGAACTAGACCTTTTGGTTCAGAATTTACTCTTGGATCAAGGGGCACAGATCTCTTATCCTTTGCTCCAAATAAAAATTCACTATCAATCTGGGGATGTCAAGGAATATTTGGCATTAAATGAAGCTACGGTTCGCCGGACGGATCGAACCATGGTGGCAGATCTGCATTTGAACCAGGTGCCTTTTGAGCGCTTCAGGGGGGATGGAATCTGTATTTCAACACCGACTGGGAGCACGGCCTATAACAAGTCATTGGGGGGCAGTGTCCTCCATCCGACGATTGAGGCCCTGCAGGTGACAGAGGTAGCCAGTCTCAACAATCGGGTCTATCGGACTCTTGGCTCGTCTGTCATCGTACCTCGGAAGGATAAGATTGAAATCCTGCCCTTGTCAGATAGTCCTCATACCTTGTTGGTGGACAATCATGTCTATCAGGTGGAGCAGGTGAGCCGCTTCGAGTGCCAGATTTACCATCGCAAGATTCCCTTTATGGCTTCTTCGAAGCACACCAGTTTTTGGGAGCGCGTGCGCGACTCCTTCATCGGCGAGGTGGAAGACGAATGAGATTTCAATTTATTGTCGATGAACATGTCAAAGTGAAGACCTTTGTCAAGCGTCATGATATTTCGAGAGGGCTTTTGGCAAAAATCAAGTATAAGGGTGGGCAAATTTTGGTGAATGGGCAACCACAATTTGCGACTTATCTACTGGATATTGGTGATGAGTTAATCATTGATATCCCGGCTGAACCTCCCTTTGAAAAGTTAGAAGCCATCTCTCGGGACTTGGATATTGTCTACGAAGACGACCATTTTCTAGTCCTCAATAAGCCTGCAGGTGTGGCTAGTATCCCTAGTGTCAACCATTCCAATACTATGGCTAATTTTGTCAAGGGCTATTACCAGGAACAAGACTATGAAAACCAGCAAGTTCATATTGTGACGCGACTTGACCGTGATACCTCAGGCCTCATGCTTTTTGCCAAGCATGGTTACGCCCATGCCCGCTTGGACAAACAACTCCAGTCACGCTCGATTGAGAAAAAATACCTGGCCCTGGTTAAGGGCGACCAGCCCCTGCCCCGGCAAGGAGAAATCATTGCCCCCGTTGCTCGGAATCCAGAGAGTATCATCACCAGACGGGTTGCACCTGATGGGAAGTATGCTCGTACCTCTTATCAGGTGCTGATTGACCAAGCTCCAACATATTTGGTGGATATTCAACTCCACACAGGCCGTACCCACCAGATTCGGGTCCATTTTTCCCATCTGGGTTATCCGCTTTTAGGAGATGATTTGTATGGCGGCAGTTTAGCAGAGGGCATCGAACGTCAAGCCCTTCATTGTCATTCCTTACGTTTCTACAATCCCTTTTCAGAGGAAGAGTTGTTTTTACAGGCCCCTCTTCCAGCTGATTTTCAGCAGGTCCTCGGAGACCTGTCCCGACCTTAACACCTAATTCAAATCGAAATCAAAATACTCGAATAAGACAAAAAGATGACTAGGAAAGCCGACGAAGCTAGTTCAACAGGTCTGGGAGACCTGTTGACTATTACCCATAGAAGCGATCAAGGAGGCTTGATAAGGTCAGATTTTGAAATTAAATGAGTATAAGGAGGTTATTATGAAAATTTTCGATAGCATTCGCCAGTCCCTTCAAGGAAAAACCGTTAAAATTGTTTTACCGGAAGGAGAAGAACCTCGTATTTTGCAGGCAACCAAACGGATTGTAACAGATACAGACATTATTCCAGTGCTTTTAGGGAGTCCAGAAAGAATCCGTCTCTATCTCGAGATTGAAGGGATTACAGAAGGTTTCGAGGTTATTAATCCCAAGGAATATGACCAACTGGATGCGATGGTCGAAAGCCTGGTTGAGCGGCGCAAGGGCAAAATCAACGAAGAGGAAGCCCGTGCACTCCTCGTAGAGGATGTGAACTATTTTGGTGTCATGTTGGTTCACACAGGCTATGCCCACGGAATGGTTTCTGGAGCCATTCATTCAACTGCAGATACTGTACGTCCAGCCCTTCAGATTATTAAAACTAAACCAGGAATTAAGCGAACCTCCGGTTCCTTCCTCATGGTCCGTGGAGAAGAACGCTACCTTTTTGCAGACTGTGCCATTAATATTGAACCAGAAGCAGACATCTTAGCAGAAATTGCTATTAACTCTGCCGCAACAGCCAAAGCCTTTGGTATTGATCCCAAAATTGCCATGTTGAGTTATTCTACCAAGGGAAGTGGCTCTGGTCCCAAGGTGGACACAGTGGTTTCTGCAACCAAGCTAGCGCAAGAATTGGCACCTGACTTAGTCATTGATGGCGAATTGCAGTTTGACGCAGCCTATGATCCGGAAACAGCTAAACTCAAAGCTCCTAACAGTCCTGTTGCAGGCCAAGCAACCGTGTTTGTCTTTCCAAGCATTGAATCGGGGAATATCTGTTATAAGATGGTGGAACGTCTCGGTGGCTTCAGCGCCGTCGGTCCAATCTTACAAGGGCTCAACCACCCTGTTAACGACCTCTCCCGTGGTGCGAGTATCAAGGATGTCTACAAACTAACTTTGATTACAGCCAGTCAAGCGCTTTATGATTAAGCCTTAGAACCAAACCAAAACCCCTAGTCGAGTATATCACTCGGCTAGGGGTTTTCGATTATTCTACAAAAGCGTTAATTTCAGCTTCGATGGCTGCAATTTTAGCTTCGGCTTCTTGGTTGGAATCTCCAACAACGGCGAGGTAGAATTTAATTTTTGGTTCGGTACCGGAAGGACGGACTGCAATCCAGGAGCCGTCTTCCAGTGTGTATTTGAGTACGTCGCTTGGTGGCGTTGTAAGGGTGGTTACTTGGCCTTGGGCGTCGGTAGCTGTTAGTTCTTGGAAGTCTTCTGTGAGGATCACAGGGCTTTGGTTGAAGCTAGCTGGGGCTTGGTCACGGAATTTGCCCATAATTGCTTTGATTTTAGCGGCTCCATCGACACCAGAGAGAGTTACAGAGAGAGTCTTTTCAGCATAGTAACCGTACTCTTTGTAGATTTCTTCGATTCCATCGGCTAGGGTTAGGCCACGAGAACGGAAGTAGGCAGCGATTTCAGCTACAATCAATACAGCTTGGATGGCATCTTTGTCGCGGACGAATGGTTTGATAAGGTAACCGAAGCTTTCTTCAAAACCGAAGAGGTAGGTGTGGCTACCGGTATCTTCAAATTCTTGGATTTTTTCAGCAATGAATTTGAAACCAGTCAAGACGTTGAACATGGTTGCGCCGTAGCTTTCAGCAATCTTGGTTACCAGGTCGGTTGAAACAATGGATTTAGCCAAGGCTGCATTGCTTGGAAGGGTGCCAGCTGATTTGTGGGCTTCCAGGATGTATTTGGCGATGATAGCCCCGATTTGGTTTCCAGATAGGTTCTTATAAGAGCCATCTGCCTGCAAGACTTCAACACCGAGACGGTCGGCATCGGGGTCTGTCGCGATCAAGACATCTGCACCAACTTCACGGCCTAGTTCTTCTGCAAGAGCAAAGGCTGCTTGGCTTTCAGGGTTTGGTGATTTGACAGTTGAGAAGTCTGGGTCAGCTGTTAGCTGGCTTTCAACCAGTTGAACCGAATCAAAGCCTGCTTGGGCAAGGGCACGGCGGGCCAACATTTCACCGGTTCCATGAAGTGGTGTGTAGACAATTTTCATGTCTTTTCCATATTCTTCAATCAGGTCAGGGTTAATGGTTACGCTTTGGACTTCCTTGAGGTATTCTGCATCTACAGCTTCTCCAATAATCTCAATGAGGTTATTGGCTTGTGCTGCTTCGGTATCAGCAACTTGGATGCTAAATGGATCAGCAATTTCGCGGATAAAGTTGGTTAGAGCATCTGCATCTGCCGGTGGCATTTGGCCCCCATCTTCTCCATAAACCTTGTAACCGTTAAATGGCGCAGGGTTGTGGGAAGCTGTGATCATAATTCCAGCGAAGGCATTGAGGTGACGGACCGCAAAGGATAGCTCCGGAGTTGGTCGAAGGCTTTCAAAGACATAGGATTTGATGCCATGTTGAGCCAAGACAGCCGCAGATTCCATTGCAAATTCAGGAGAGAAGTGACGACTATCGTAGGCAATGGCAACACCACGCGCCTTGAATTCCTCACCCTTGCTTTCAATCAGACGAGCCAGTCCCTCAGTTGCCTGACGAACCACAAAGATATTGATACGGTTGGTACCCGCACCGATAATCCCGCGCATCCCAGCTGTCCCGAATTCGAGGTTGGTGTAGAAAGCATCTTCCTTCTGACTGTCATCCATAGCCTCCAACTCTTGGCGTAAGTAAGCTGGTAGATTTTCTTGCTCAAGCCAGTTTTGATAAGATTCCAAATAGGTCATATGATAATCTCCTTTTATTATATTCGCAATCGCTTACATTATAGCACTTTTTTAACTTTTTTTCAAAATCGGAAAAGCAGCTGCTGTAATAAATCCGGCTAGGGCCATTTCCGCAAAGGAATTGGTTGTGAGGATGGCCGCCAAAAAGTTTTGCAGGTTCCCTTGGTAAATAGCTGGAAATAAAAGGAAAATTCCTGAAAGCACAAAGAAGGTATTGGTTAGGGAGCCGACAACACCGGCTAAACCGAGCCCAAAGCGATTAGGTAGCAGACGGAAAATAAAATAAGGAAAGAGCCCAATCAGGATCCGTGGGACAAAGGCAATTATCAGCGAGAGCCACGTCCCATTAGGGGCAAAGGGGCTAAAGAGATAGCTAGTCGGTTGCAGGAAAATTGTATTGGTTACCATGGAGATAAGCCCCATAAAGAAGCCCAGCAACATACCGGTTTTGGGACCATAACGAATGGAGCCGATGATGACCGGGATATGAATGAGAGTTGGTCGAATCACAAAGGGGAGTAGGTTAAAAACAAAACCACTCAACCACTGGATAACAAGCATGGCGGCTAGGAAAATAGCCAAGGCCGCGGTTGTATTTGATTTACGCAAGGTCTAGAACCTCCTTTACAGCTTCTAAAATAGTCGGTATCTCGGCCAAAGCACCAATTCCATAATCCCCACAGGCTAGTAGCGAGGCCCGGGGTTCAACCATTTGATAGCCCAGCTCTTGCAAGCGAGCGAGATTGTTCTGGCTGGCTGGATTGAGATACATATTGGTATTCATGGCTGGAGCCAGTAATTTGGGTGTTGTTACTGGTAGAGCCAGGGCTGTGGCGGTCACAATATTATCCGCCATTCCATTGGCCAATTTAGCCAGGGTGTTGGCAGAAGCGGGGGCCACTAAAAAGAGATCACTGTCCTTGGCCAATTGGATATGGTTGACCTTGCTTGGGTCCGGTTCTTCCATAGTGTCCAAATGAACTCGATTTTGTGAGAGCACCTGTAGGGTTAGGGGAGTAATAAAGGCTTGAGCGGCTTCGCTCATCAGGACATGAACCTGGTGACCATACTTTCGCAGTTGACTAATCAAATCAGCTGCTTTATAGGCGGAAATACTTCCGGTGACGGCTAGGGTGATGGTGGCCATCTAGGACTCCTTTCTAATAAAATCGACCAGTTTTTGGGCGATTTCGGCTTTGGTCTGGGCTTCTTGTACCCGGTCAGGCTCAACAAGATAGGCCTGGTGGTGATTCTGGTCAATTTGTGTGAGATCATTGGCGACAATCAAATCAGCCCGATTTTTTGTCAGTGAGGCACACGCCACAGCTAGTAGCTCTTCGGGACTGACAGAGACGAGTAGTTTAAAGCCAATCAAACGGATCTGGGGATTCCAGTCCTTGACCTGCTGAATCAATTTAGGAGTTTTCTCTAGGAACATCACTTGATGGTCGGCCGCGGAGGACAGTTTGCCATCTTTTTGAGCTGGCTCTAGAAAGGCTTGCAGATTTTTAGCCTCTTGAACTTTTTCCAAAGGAACCATCTGCACGGGGCGATAATCGGATACGGCCATACTGTGAATCAGAACCTGGTGCTGAGGCACCTGGCTTTGGAGAGCCGACTCCAGATCCCGGGTTGTTTTGATGAGGATTTGCTGGAGCAGGGGATGGGCTGGAGGCTTACTGGCCTGCTCGGTTGTAATCAGGGTTACTTCAAAACCAGCTTCTAAACAAGCTTGGGCGATAGCGCTTCCCAAACGCCCTGTTGATTGATTGGTGATGGCCCGAACCTGGTCAATGGGTTCGGAAGTTCCACCTGTTGTGATTAGGATTTTCATAAGACAATTATACACCTTTTTCAGGGATTTGGCTTTTGTTATAATGATAGGGAAAGAGGAGGACTGGCTATGAAAACAGATATTCAAATTGCACAAGAGAGTTCCTTACAACCAATCGTTAAAATCGCCGCCAGTTTAGGCTTAAGCGCGGATGCGATTGAACAATATGGTCCCTATAAGGGGAAAATTTCCTATCCAACCTTGATGGAACTGAAGCAAAAAGAAGCCGGTAAGTTGATTTTGGTGACCGCTATCAATCCGACCCCCGCAGGGGAGGGCAAATCAACAGTGACAATTGGCCTTGCGGATAGCCTGAATGCTGCAGGCCACCAGACAATGATTGCCCTCAGAGAGCCCTCTTTGGGACCTGTAATGGGCTTAAAAGGTGGAGCTGCTGGTGGCGGCTATGCGCAAGTCCTGCCGATGGAGGATATCAATCTCCATTTCACAGGGGACATGCATGCCCTGACCAGTGCCCACAATACCCTATCGGCCTTGATTGACAACCACATTCACCAGGGCAATGCCTTGGACTTGGATCCCAGTCGTATCGCCTGGAAACGGGTTTTAGATATCAATGATCGGAGTCTGCGGCAGATTGTCATTGGGTTAGGCGGACCTATCAATGGACAACCTCGGGAAGATGGCTTTGATATCACGGTGGCCAGTGAAATGATGGCGATTCTTTGCTTGGCGCGTGATCTTCAAGACCTGCAAGAACGCTTAGCCAATATTTTAATCGGCTATAACCGAGCAGACCAGCCCCTCTTTGTGAAGGACCTGGAGGTTCAAGGGGCCCTCACCCTTTTGCTCAAGGACGCTCTCAAACCCAATTTGGTCCAAACCATTTACGGAACCCCAGCCCTCGTCCACGGCGGCCCCTTCGCCAATATCGCGCATGGCTGTAATTCGATCCTGGCGACAGAGACTGCCCTATCCTTGGCCGATATTACCGTCACCGAAGCCGGTTTCGGGGCTGATCTAGGGGCGGAGAAGTTCCTCGATATCAAGGTGCCCCATCTCCGCAAAACCCCAGACGCCATTGTCCTTGTTGCCACCATCCGAGCCCTCAAAATGCACGGCGGCATATCCAAAGCGGATCTAGCTCAAGAAGATTTAGGAGCTTTGGAAGCTGGTTTTGCCAATCTCTCCCACCATGTTAACAGTTTAGCCACAACTGGTCGTCCTGTCATCGTGGCCCTCAACCGTTTCTCAGGTGATAGCCCTGCCGAACTAACGCTCCTGCAAGAGCTCTGCCAAGCTGCCGCTATTCCGGTTGCCCTGACAGAAGTTTGGGAAAAAGGGCCTCAAGGAGGCCAAGAATTGGTCAAGACCCTCCTCCCTTACTTGGCAGAAGAAAAGGACTTTACCCCTTATTACCAGGTTGAGGATCAGTTCCTGACAAAACTGGAAAAGTTAGCTCAAAAAGCCTACGGTGCCCAGGGCGTTGACTTGGCTCCCAAAGCAGCCAAACAACTCAAGCACTTCCAAAACCAAGGCTGGGACCAACTCCCTATTTGTATGGCTAAAACGCCCTATTCCTTATCAGACAATCCAAGCCTAGGCGGCCGCCCTCAGAACTTCCGCATCACCATCCGCGAGTTTCAGTTGCGCAACGGAGCCGGCTTTATTGTCGCCCTAGCGGGGAATGTCCTCACCATGCCCGGCCTCCCTAAGGAACCGGCCGCCCTCCACATGGGCTTGGATGCCGAGGGTCAGACTTTCGGATTGTTCTAGAAACGCATGAAGAGAAACTAGAGTAATACTTACTCCGTTGAATCTGTTTTGGTAAACTGCAAATAGATTAGAAGTCACCGAGATACAGAAATGTATAACTCGGTGGCTTTTTTCATATATTCCCTATGGGACATTATCACTTTCGAATGATATTTGTCGTGAAGAGGTAGGGAAATTCTTGACTTAGTAGATACTATAGTAGTATAATTTAATTAGATTAGAAGTCATCGAAGGTACAGAGATGTATAACTAGGTGGCCTTTTTTTCATACTATGGAGAGATATTTGATGTCTAATATAGTCGTTTAGCTTATAAACCGTATATGATATACTTGTCTTATGGCATACGGAATTGATTTTAGAAAACGTGTCC
>NZ_JAOBSU010000031.1:0-15970 GCF_025447695.1 Streptococcus danieliae
GGGATTTTTTGCGCCCTTTTTTTGATATTTCCGAAAAATTTAGAGTTATTTCACTTCCTAAACTTAGGTAAAGATGTTATTTTTATGAAATTGATGAGGAGGAGTCAGGATCCTGACATTATTTTCAAAAAGAATAAGCAACGGGAATGATTCCTTGAGCAATACTAGTTGACAATTCAGTTGAGAGTGATAAAATATTTTAAACCTATCAGGATTGGCCTGATAAAAGATAAAAAAAGAGGAGAAATACCATGTCAAATTGGGATACTAAGTTTTTGAAAAAAGGATACACCTTTGATGACGTTTTGCTAATTCCAGCAGAAAGTCATGTGTTGCCAAATGATATTAATTTGAAGACACAATTGGCACCAAATTTAACCTTGAATATCCCTATTATTTCAGCTGCAATGGATACGGTTACGGATAGTCGCATGGCCATTGCAATGGCTCGGGCTGGTGGGCTTGGAGTGGTTCACAAGAACATGCCTATTGAAGAACAGGCCGAAGAGGTTCGTAAAGTGAAACGTTCTGAAAATGGCGTTATCATGGATCCCTTCTTTTTGACGCCGGATAACTCTGTATCCGAAGCCAATGAGCTTATGGAACGCTACCATATTAGTGGTGTCCCAATTGTCGATTCGCTTGAGGGTCGGAAGTTAGTCGGAATTATTACCAATCGTGACATGCGTTTCATCACGGATTTTGGTCAATCGATCCGTGAACACATGACCAGTGAGGATTTGGTTACTGCACCTGTTGGTACAGATTTGGAGACAGCTGAGCGCATTCTTCACCAAAATCGGATTGAAAAATTACCATTGGTGAATAGCGATGGTTCCTTGGCTGGTTTGATTACGATTAAAGATATTGAAAAAGTGATTGAGTTTCCAAATGCGGCTAAAGACCACTATGGACGCCTCTTGGTTGCAGGTGCTGTCGGAGTTACTTCAGATACCTTTGATCGGGCTCGTGCCTTGTTTGAAGCAGGAGCAGATGCGATTGTTATCGACACTGCTCATGGTCACTCTGCCGGTGTTCTTCGCAAGATTCGTGAAATCAGGGAAGTGTTCCCTGATAAAACGCTGATTGCCGGAAATGTGGCGACAGCTGAAGGTACACGAGCTCTTTATGAAGCTGGAGTTGATGTGGTGAAGGTCGGAATCGGACCAGGATCTATCTGTACAACCCGTGTCATTGCAGGTGTTGGTGTACCACAAGTGACTGCTATCTATGATGCAGCAAGTGTGGCGCGTGAATATGGGAAAGCCATCATTGCCGATGGCGGAATCAAGTATTCAGGTGATATTGTCAAAGCCTTGGCCGCAGGTGGACATGCAGTTATGCTTGGATCTATGTTGGCGGGTACAGATGAAGCACCAGGTGAGACAGAAATTTTCCAAGGACGTAAGTTTAAAACGTATCGCGGTATGGGAAGTCTAGCAGCTATGAAAAAAGGCTCCAAAGATCGCTATTTCCAGGGTTCTGTCAATGAAGCAAACAAACTAGTTCCTGAAGGGATTGAAGGTCGGGTTGCTTATAAAGGTGCAGCATCAGATATCGTCTTCCAAATGGTTGGTGGACTTCGCTCTGGAATGGGCTATGTAGGTGCTGGAGACCTCTTCCAACTCCGTGAAAATGCTCAATTTATGGAGATGAGTGGTGCGGGTCTAAAAGAAAGCCACCCACACGATGTCCAAATCACCAATGAGGCACCAAACTACTCTATGCATTAAACCTATAAAACTAAAAGGGTCTGACTCCTCTTGAATTGAGGGAGAAGACCCTTATTTTTTTATTAATGAGGTTGGGACAAAAGTTTAGCCTCTCTATTTATGATTAGCAAAATAAGATGACGCAGTAGTTGATTGGGTCTAACAGTATTGTATGCTATTAGAGAGTACCAAATATTGTTTGCTAAGCAAACTCCAATCGTTCGCCATATGAAGAACACTACCTAATCAACCTTGCGGGGCTGGGATGGAAAAGGTCCTGAAGACTTTTTCCATCCCAGCCTAAAAATAAGGACGCGAGGTAGGTTCGGGGAACCTTTTCAACCTGAGCTAAGAAATTGGAAAGCAAAGTAAGATCCAGTGGATCTTTTTAGTATGAGCCTAAAATTAAGAGATCGAATAAACTAATTTTTTTCATCTTAGTTCTGTCCCACACCCTTCTTATTGCTCGGAATAAGAAGGGTTCGTTAGCCTATTTACCGTTATTGGCTTGTAATTTTTCCTTGATGGATGTTAAAAACCTGTAAATCTACTTGTAAATCTTGTAAATGGTCGAGTGAAGTTGTTGTCAAGAATGTTTGGATATCACCGCTAATAGCTTCTAGAAGTCTTGTTTGACGATGATTGTCCAATTCACTCATCACATCATCCAATAAGAGGATGGGACTTTCTCGGGTAACATTTTTGATTAATTGAATTTCAGCTAGTTTTAGAGAGAGAATCAGACTTCGTTGTTGGCCTTGGCTGCCATATTTAGCATCAATACCGTTAAGAGAAAAGCGAACATCGTCTCGATGGGGACCAACGCTTGTACTTCGTTTGAAGATATCGGTTTGTCTTTTTTCTAAAAGAGCTTGAGTCAAATTCTGAGAAAGGAGTTGTAAATCATCTTGTAAATCAACAGAACTCTTGTAATGGACTCTCAAAATTTCTTGATCTTCGGATAAATGTTCTTGTTGAGTTCTGGCTACGGTTTCTAAATCAGCGAGAAACTGCAGCCGATGTTGGATAACACGAGCACCAGACTGAGCGAGTTGCTCGTCTAAAACATCTAAATAATTGCTGTCAATTTTCTGACTAGATTTGAGATAGGAGTTGCGTTGTTTTAAGATATACTGGTATTGAGATAGTTCAGCCAAATAGGTGGATTTTATTTGTCCTAAATCCATGTCCACAAACCTCCTTCTTAAAGAAGGAGAACCTTTAACGAGCTGTAAATCTTCTGGGGCAAATAGGACGACATTCATATGTCCGATATAGTTGGATAGTCGGGCTTGCTTTAAGTGATTTACCTTGGTCATCCGTCCCTTACTGGTCCAGGCTATTTCTAATGGTAGTGTCCCTGTTAGCTTTGCTAAAACTCCTTGCAGCTGGAAGTTATTCGTATCAAACTGAGTCAACTCTTTGTCAAGTCGAGTACGGTGGCTCCGGGTAAGCGCTAAAAAATAAATAGCTTCTAGCAGGTTGGTTTTTCCCTGTGCATTTTGTCCCAAGAAGACGGTTAGGCCTGGTTGAAATTGGAGCTTGACATCTTTGTAATTTCGAAATTGGTGAATTTGTAGTTCTTTTAACCACATCTTATCTACCTGGGAACCGAACGGGTTTTCTTTTTGGTTTAGCTTTATCAGGGCTTTGCTGTTTATTTAATTCCTTGACGAGTTGAGCCACTCGTTTTTTTTCTGCGAGGGCTTCTTGGTGTTCCGCAATCTCTTCTTGACTTGGGGCTATTAATTGGATTTGTAAGTCTAGATTGGGAATTTGAAGGTTGTCTTGCAGGTAGAGTTTTTTACCACGACGATTTTCTTCTTGTCCATTTAGAAAGACTTGATTTTCGGCTAAAAAAGCCTTCACGGCGCCTCCACTTTGGATAATTCCTAGGTCTTTCAATAGGGCTTGTAATGTAATAAATTCATCAAATAATTTGTAGTTCATAATATACCTCTGAGGCTATTATAGCATACCCATTCCATTCCTGCTTTGCGGTGTGTAGAGTATGTTTTTAGAGGGATTAGTGGTATAATGAAATCCTATATAGAATTTATTTCGAGGTGGTTATGGAATTAGTAGATGGCGTACATATACATGTCATGAATAGTCATAAATTTAAAAGCAATGTCATCAAGATTCGCTTTACATCTACCTTGTCTCGGTATTCCGTTTCTGCGAGAGCTATTGTGGCGGCTATTTTGGAAACTGCTAATCAATCCTATCCGCGTTTAAAGGATTTGCAAAGATATTTGGCATCTTTGTATGGTGCGGAATTGTCAACGTCGATCCATATTGTAGGGGATTTACACTTAGTTGACATTGATTTAATCTTTGTAAAAGACCGATTTTTGAGTAAAAAGCAATTTTTGATTGAGGGGATTTTTGATTTAATTTCCGAGGTATTATTTAATCCTTTAATTGAAGATGAGGCTTTTGCGCACTCTTTATTCCAAACTGAGCGAGAGAATTTAATCGAGTTGTCCGAGCGAGAATGGGAAAATGATTTTAGCCAGGCACGCAATGAAAGTTTCAAAGCCTTTTATCGAGGTCATCCCGATTTGTCCCTGGCCAATTATGGGAATAAGGAACTACTAGAGTCGGAGACGGCAAGGTCCACCTATAAAGAATTTCAACGAATGATGCGCGAGGACCGAATCGACTTTCTCTTCTTTGGAGAATTTCCTGAAAAAATGATTCGAGACCGAATTCGTAGCTGGGATTTACAGCCTCGAAAAGAATTGAAATCCTTAACTCATTTTCAAGCAGAGAGCTCCGTTGTCCAAGAGGTATTTCAAAAAGCGATGGGGCAACAGTCTGTATTGGATTTGGCCTATTATACCCCTGTTTTTCGAGATGAAAAATCTTATCCAGCCTTGGTTTTATTAAATGCCCTTTTGGGCCAGTTTCCCCATTCCTTTCTTTTTCGTAAAATCCGAGAGGAGGAGGGACTGGCCTATACGGTTGGTAGTCAGCTTCATGTATTTTCCCATCTCTTCCGGATTTATGTAGGATTTGAAGCACCTCAGCGGAATGTGATTTTTAAACAGATTCGTCAAGAAATGAATCGTATCCGAAGAGGTTTTATCAGTGAAGAGCAGTTGTCCATGAGTAAAAAGATGTTGTTGAATCTGATTGTTCAAGTCGAAGATTCACCCATGGCCATGGTCGAGCGAACTTATCAAACAGCTATGTTTGGTTCTGCTTACAGTGTAGATGGTTCTTTCCAAAAAGCGATTGAAGCTGTGACACCTAAAGACATTCAAATGGTTGCTAGAAGTTTACAGTTACAGTCAATGATTTTTTTAGAAGGGAGTAGCGAATGAGAAAAATCGAAGAAAAACATTTTTCCAGTATTGATGAGACCTTATTTACCTATCGTTTTTCCAATGGTTTTTTGCTACGCATGCTTCCTAAAAAAGGCTTCAAGGAACAGGCTGGTTTACTGACTGTCAATTTGGGTAGTCTAGATTGGAAGGGAAGTGAGCCAGCAGGGCTAGCTCACTTTTTAGAACATAAAATTTTTGAAGCAGAGTCTGGGGAGGATTTTCTGTTAAAGTTTACAGAATCTGCGACGGATAGTAATGCTTTTACAACCTTTGGCTACACGGGCTATACCTTTTCTTCCAGTAAGGCTATTACGGAGAATGCACATCTACTTCTAGAAATGATTTCCAACTTTACTACATCTGTAGAGTCTATTGACAAGGAAAAGGAGATTATCCAGCAGGAGTTGGAGATGTATAAGGCGGATCCAGATCAAGTTCTGTTTACAGAAGCTTTAGCCAGGATGTATCCAGATACCCCCTTGGCCATGGAAATTGTTGGCAGCCGTGAATCGATTGCGCAAATAGATTTGAGAGATTTACAGCGTATTTACCAAGATTACTATCACCCACAAAACATGCAGTTGTTTCTAATTGGTGATTTCAATCCCCAAGAACTGGTGGACTCACTGACCGAGGGTGTTTCAGGACTGTCAACTACTGTCAGCTCGATACCAAAAAGAAGTCCTCTGCCTCGTCACCCAGTAGAGTCTGGAAAATCCATGCGGATGGATGTTTCCAAAGCAAAATTGGCCATTGGCTTACGAGGAAATAAAGGCCTAGATCAGGAAGATTTATTCCTTTACAAGGTAAAGTTGCAATTGTTCTTTTCCTTATTACTGGGATGGACTTCGCAACGTTACCAAGAGTTACTGGATGCAGGAAAAATCGACTATTCCTTTCAATTTGAAATTGATGTTCAAGAGCTTTATCACCATGTATTCTTTTTCTTGGACACGGATGAACCGGTTTCGTTTTCGCACCAGTTACGAACGATTGTCAAACGTTTTGAACAGTCTAGAGATTTGTCGGAAGAGCACCTTGATTTATTGAAGAATGAGATGTACGGGGACTTTATCCGACAATTGGATCACTATGACTTTATCTTTAATAACTATTTGCCCGGGGTTGAAGGATTAAATCTTTTTGACCTCCCAGCCATCCTACCGAATATCCATCTTGTCGATGTGCTTGAAGTTGGACGTGAATTTATAGAAAGCTGCGATATGATGGATTTTACGATTTTACCGAATTATACCTAGAAAGAGAAGGACCCTGATATGAGAAAAGTTACAATCGGTGAAGTATTGCGTCGTGAACGTATTCATCAAGGAAAAAAGTTGAGTCAGCTTCAAAAGGCCGTTGATATTCAAGTAGAATATCTGGAAGCTCTTGAAAATAATGATTTTGATCAGTTACCAAGTCCCTTCTATGCCCGTTCTTTTATCAAAAAGTATGCTTGGGAGTTGGGACTAGACGAAAAGATTTTACTTGCGGCTTATGAAAATGGCTCCATGGTTGCCTACGATGAGATTGAGGTGGACGAAGAACATGGCCGTACGACACGGATTGAAAGACGTAAGATAAAATCTTATTTACCGATTTTTTACTTTGTGCTGATATCGTTAGGGATTCTGGGTTCAGTCGGCTACTTTGTTTGGAATTATTCGACCAGCCACGTGTCTGAAACTCCAATCACCACCTCTAGTAGCAGTCAGGAAGAAAAGGCTTCAGAGGAGGCAAAGCAGCGGGAGCAGTTGGATATTTCTGTTTCTATGGTTAATGGCGTAACCTATGTGACTGCAGCTGGAGCTAGTGAACCTGTTGAATTAACAATCAGTAGGTCTAAAGAGACAGATACTTGGGTCACTGTTTCTGAAACGAGGGCTGCAAGTGGCCTGGCTCTAACTGCAAACGCCCCAAGCTTTAAGGAAGACCTGGTGACCAATTATGAATTTTATATTGGTTTAGGGGATCCAAACCTAGTGGAGTTAACTCTGAATGGACAGAAGGTGGCACTGGAGAATTTACCTGAGGAAGCTACAACTCTTGTCCTGCGGACTAGTTCGGCTGCGGCGCAGAGTTCACCAGCAAGCAGTTCTACAGCTAGTTCTGTAACTGAAGAAGTATCCCAAGATACAGAAGTAGGCCTTCCAAGCGAAGGTTTAGAGGAGTAAGTTTATGAAAAAAGAAAATATTCCTAATCTTTTAACCCTTCTACGAATCGCCATGATTCCGATCTTTATTCTCATTCTGAGCCTACCAGGTCGGAGGGACCTGCATTGGGTAGCCGCTGTGATTTTTGCGGTGGCTAGTTTTACGGATTATTTAGACGGTTATCTAGCCCGCAAGTGGCAGGTGGTGTCGAACTTTGGGAAGTTTGCCGATCCGATGGCGGATAAGCTTCTGGTAATGTCAGCCTTTATTCTCCTCGTTGACTTAGGCTTTGTGCCAGCCTGGATTGCTGCCCTGATTGTGTGTCGTGAGTTAGCAGTCACCGGCTTGCGCTTACTCCTGGTTGAGCAGAGGGGGACGGTGTTGGCAGCCGCCATGCCTGGGAAAATCAAAACCTTCTCACAAATGTTCGCGATTATTTTCTACCTTCTCCATTTCTCCTTACTAGCCGACATAACGCTTTACATCGCCTTATTCTTTACCCTATATTCCGGTTATGATTACTTTAAAGGCGCATCTTTCTTATTTAAGGATACATTTAAATGAAGAAAAATAGTATTGAGGTTCGCAATCTCAGCTTCCGTTACCAAAAAGAAGATGCTCACCTGACCCTCAAGCAGGTAGAGTTTCATGTGAAACAGGGCGAGTGGCTATCTATTGTCGGCCATAATGGTAGTGGCAAATCTACCCTAGTACGTTTGCTAAATGGACTGTTAGAGGCTGAAGAGGGCCAGGTTTTAATCAATGGCCAAGTCCTATCAGCCGAGAATATCTGGGAAAAACGGCAAGAAATGGGAATTGTCTTCCAAAATCCAGACAATCAGTTTGTTGGCGCGACGGTTGAAGACGATGTTGCCTTCGCCTTGGAGAACAATCAAGTTCCACCTGAGGAGATGCAGGTACGAGTTGAGGAAGCGCTCAAGATGGTCAATATGTGGGATTTCCGGGATCGGGAACCTGCTCGCTTGTCTGGAGGTCAGAAGCAACGGGTGGCCGTTGCAGGAATTCTAGCTCTAAGGCCAAATATTATCATTCTCGATGAAGTAACGAGCATGCTCGATCCAGAGGGGCGCAAAGAGCTGATGGAGACAATTGCGGCTATTCGGAGCCAGCAGGCCATCACAGTTTTATCTGTCACCCATGATTTGGAAGAGGTCAGTCTTAGTGACCGTGTGTTGGTGATGAAAGCGGGACGTGTGAAATCCCTGCAGACACCCCAAGAGTTGTTTCAACGACCAGATTTAGAGGATCTTGGTTTAGACCTCCCCTTCACCCGCCAATTAGTAGAAATGCTAGATTTAGATGTATCTGGCTACTTATCAGAAGAAGAATTGCAGGACTATTTATGGGAATTACAGTTTCCAAGGTAAATTATAGCTACCAAGCAGGTACACCATTCGAAGGACCGGCCTTGTTTGATCTGAATTTAGAGATTGCCGAAAAGAATTATACGGCGATTATCGGTCATACCGGCAGTGGTAAATCAACACTATTACAATTGCTGAATGGCTTATTGCTGCCGACCAGTGGTCAGATCAAAGTTGGAACCCTTATTTTAGAAGCTGGAAAAAAGCAAAAGGATATCAAAGCAGTTCGAAAACGGATTGGCTTGGCTTTCCAATTTCCAGAAAGTCAGCTATTTGAAGAGACTGTTTTAAAAGATGTTGCCTTTGGTCCCCAAAATTTTGGTTCCTCTCAGGCAGAAGCTGAGCAGCTAGCGCGTGAAAAATTAGCTCTAGTTGGTATTGCCCCAGAGCTTTGGGAGCGTAGCCCCTTTGAATTATCCGGTGGACAAATGCGACGGGTTGCTCTGGCTGGTATCTTGGCTATGGAACCAGAGATTTTGGTACTGGATGAGCCAACTGCTGGTTTGGATCCAGCTGGTCGAAAAGAGTTTATGCAGTTATTTGCCAAACTGCATGCTCAAGGGATGGGAATCATTCTAGTGACCCACCTCATGGATGATGTGGCTGATTATGCCGACTATGTCTACCTTTTGTCAAAAGGACGTCTAGAGGCTCAGGGACAGCCACGAGAGTTGTTCCAGCAAGTAGAGCGTATGGAGGAACTCCATCTAGGTTTACCCAAGGTGACTCGTTTTGCACTTGGTTTAAAAGAGAAGGGCTTTTCGTTTGACCGCTTACCGACAACCCTAGCAGAATTTAAGGAGGCCTATCATGGATAAATTGATCTTAGGTCGTTACATTCCAGGTAAGTCCTTTATCCATCGTTTGGATCCCAGAGCTAAATTATTAGGGATGTTTGCCTTTGTGCTCATGGTGTTTTGGGCCAATAATCTTGTGACAAATGCGTTGATTTTGTTGGTTACAGGAGTCCTTTTATTTCTGTCAGGTTTACCGCTTAAAGTCTATTGGGACGGCTTAAAACCGATGTGGTTTCTTATTTTCTTTACGATTAGTTTGCAGTTGTTTACGCTAAACACAGGGACGGTTTTAGTTCAGTTTGGTTGGTTAACAATAACGGATCAAGGTTTGTCTCAAGCAGGGATTATTTTGGTCCGCTTCTTAACGATTGTCCTCTGGTCGACAGTTTTAACCTTGACTACCATGCCTTTGACCTTGGCGCGAGCGATTGAATCACTCTTAGATCCTCTGAAAGTATTTCGTTTTCCAGTTCAGGAAATTGGCTTGATGCTATCTATGAGTTTACGGTTTATTCCTACCTTGATGGATGATACGGTCAAGGTCATGAATGCTCAACGAGCGCGTGGTGTTGATTTTGGAGAAGGAAATATCATCCAGAAGGCCAAGTCCTTTATTCCTATCTTAATTCCGTTGTTTGCCTCAAGCTTTAAACGAGCAGATGCCTTGGCAACAGCGATGGAGGCGCGTGGCTATCAAGTTGGTTTACCGCGAACAGCCTACCGTAAACTGCAGTGGACTTTTTTAGATACCTTGTCACTTATTTTACTTTTCTGTCTAGCTCTAGCTCTCTTTTTCCTTAAAAATTAGCTTTTATTACAGTAAAAAGCTGTAAATATCATCTTCTTGTAACAAACGTTACTTTTTGTATAAGAAAGAGTAACAAACACCCTGTATGATAGGTGTAGGAAAAAGGAGAAAAGAATGCGTAACGATCAAAAGCAAAAGTATAGAAACTTTGGAATCTTGTCAGCGGCTTCCGCCCTTGTTATTGGTGGCACAGTTCTGGCAGAAAACTATACTGTAAGTAGAGAGACTGCGTCTTCAACTACAAAAAAGGTAGAGACAGTAGCATCATCAAGCTCTGTCAAAAAGTCTACAAACTCAGTTGAAAAGACTTCAGAAGTTCAAAAAGCGTCTGAAGAAAACATGCCAGAAGTGTCTGCTGCTTCAGAGTCAGCGACGCTTGTTCAAGCAAGTGCAACACCTGTACATGCACCAAATCAAGAAACTATTGAAGTGACACCTCTTGTAGCAGCTGCTGAAAACCATACTTATGCAGCTCCGGCAACCTTGTCACTTGCTCCAGTCAGTTATTCAAATACAGCAGCAGGTTCTGTTGTATTGGCCAATGGTAATACTGCTGGTGAGCAGGGCATGTATGCGGCAGCCCGTATGGCAGAATTGACAGGTGTGTCAGCTTCTACTTGGGAAAATATTATTGCTCGTGAATCAAACGGAAATATGTATGCTGCCAACGCTTCTGGTGCTAGTGGACTCTTCCAAACCATGCCAGGTTGGGGATCAACAGCCAGCGTTGATGACCAAATTCAAGCTGCCTACAATGCCTACAGTAATCAAGGCCTGGCTGCTTGGGGTTACTAATAAAATGACTATAGAAGAAAACGCCTCGAGAAAAGTATCTCAGGCGTTTTTACTTATTCAAAAAATGCGGTCAGCTCCTGTGTTTCTGTCAGTAAAATCTGGGCTCCGTTTTCAAGGAGAGACTCGGAACTGCCATAGCCCCATGTAACTCCGATACGCCCGATGGCTAGATCGCGACCAGCAGCCATGTCAAACAAGGTATCACCGATGATATAGGCTTGATCATTAGGAGCCTGAGCGTGTTCGATGCCTCTTTTAAGGACATCAATTTTGTCATGTGACTCTGGAAGAGCTCCAAAGACTTGGTGGAAGTAGGTTTCTAAGCCAAAGTGCTGAATCATGACCTGGGCCATGGGTTGATTTTTACTGGTTGTAATGGCTAGATAATGCCCTTGTTCTTTCAGAGTCTGGAGTGTCTCTTTTATCCCAGGATAGGGGATGGCTTGATAGACCCCTTTTTCTCTGTAATAGTGACGGAAAAGGGTGATCGCTTCTTCAACTTTATCCTTTGGAAGATAGAGGGTAAAGGATCGTTCCAGTGGTGGGCCAATCAGTGTATCCAATTCGGAATCAGCAGGTACGGCTTGCTGTAGTTCTGTGAAGGCATAGTGGAAGGCGGTCTTAATACCAGGTCCGCTATCGACTAAGGTTCCATCTAAATCAAAAAATAAAAACATATAAACTCCTTTACATCCAGTATACCATAAGCTAAAAGGGCTTGGATTGTAAAGAATCTAATCAATCTTCTTCACACTTCTGTAAAATTCTCTCGGTTTTTGCTATCTTTTCGTAATATTCCTAGGGTAGAATAAGGTCAGATAAGAAAGGAACTTTACATGAAAAGAAAACAATATTCCCTCTTAACGGGATTGGTAGCTCTTCTAATGCTAGGAACTGTAAATACTGTGTCAGCTGAGTCCTATACAGTAAAATCGGGGGACACCTTATCAAAAATTGCTGCAGAAAAACAAACAAGCCTTGAAAAGATTCTAGAACGCAATAACATTCAGAATCCAAATGTGATTCAGGTTGGCCAAGTCCTGGAGTTAGCAACAGGAACTCCAGCGGCTGATCCGGTTCAAGCGGAAATAGTAGCTTCAGACCAACAAGATCTTGTCAATGAAGGAGTCAAGGAAGCGGAAGCTCCCGCAGAAACAGCTCAGGAGCAGGTGGCTCCAGCGGTGACAAGTAATTTGTCAAGTGATGAGCAAGCAGCCAAAGAATGGATTGCTCAAAAGGAGTCAAGTGGTAGTTACACAGCCCAAAATGGCATCTATTATGGACGTTACCAATTGACACTTTCTTACCTCAATGGTGATTTGTCACCCGAGAACCAAGAACGAGTCGCAGATGAATATGTCAAAAATCGCTATGGTTCATGGACCCAAGCCTATCAATTCTGGCTTGCCAATGGCTGGTATTAAAGACCTTCAAATCCTCCACAAAACAACCTTGTTCAGTGGAGGATTTTTTTGATTCGTGTTATAATAAGCCTTGCTCAAAACGACCTTCAAATCGTTGAAAGCGCGCATGGAAACGTGACGAACGAAAGATGGGAGAAAACTATGAGTGTTCCTTCAAAAACACGAGTTGTTGTAGGGATGAGTGGGGGAGTTGACTCCTCTGTTACAGCCCTCTTGTTAAAAGAACAAGGCTATGATGTCATCGGTATTTTCATGAAAAATTGGGATGATACCGATGAAAATGGTTTTTGTACGGCAACAGAAGATTATAAAGATGTTGCAGCGGTAGCGGATCAAATCGGGATCCCTTACTACTCTGTCAACTTTGAGAAAGAATATTGGGACCGGGTCTTTGAATATTTCTTAGCAGAGTACCGGGCCGGTCGGACACCGAATCCAGATGTCATGTGTAACAAGGAAATTAAGTTTAAAGCCTTCCTTGACTATGCGATGGAACTGGGAGCAGACTATGTAGCCACCGGTCACTATGCCCAGGTTGAACGAGATGAAAATGGCCAAGTACGCATGCTGCGTGGAAAAGACCAAAACAAGGATCAGACCTACTTCCTTAGCCAACTGTCTCAAGAGCAATTGCAAAAAACGCTCTTCCCGCTTGGTCATTTGGAAAAAGCACAAGTGAGGGAGATTGCAGAAAAAGCAGGCTTGGCAACAGCTAAGAAAAAGGATTCAACAGGAATCTGCTTCATTGGGGAAAAGAATTTCAAAGAATTTCTCAGCAACTATCTACCCGCTAAACCTGGCCGAATGATGACCATGGAGGGGCGTGATATGGGAGAACACAGTGGTCTCATGTATTACACTATCGGACAACGTGGAGGCCTAGGAATTGGCGGTCAAGAAGGTGGTGATAACAAACCTTGGTTTGTTGTTGGTAAAGATCTTGAACAGAATATTCTGTATGTGGGTCAAGGTTTCCACCATGAAAACCTTATGTCAACTAAATTGACAGCCAGTCAAGTACATTTTACAAAAGAAATGCCCCAAACTTTCGAAATGGAATGTACAGCCAAATTCCGTTATCGTCAACCTGATGCTAAGGTGACAGTGTCTGTCAATGGTGACAAAGCTTTGGTAAGCTTTGCGGAAGAGCAACGGGCGATTACCCCAGGTCAAGCTGTGGTCTTTTATGATGGGGAAGAGTGCCTAGGCGGCGGCTTGATTGACCAGGCCTATATGAACGACCAAGTTCGTCAGTACATATAAATTGACAAGTTACTAAGATATGCTACAATACTAAGAAGCAAATACACTGATGGTCAAAGCTCATGGATTTGCAGGTTTTTTGGCCTGCAATCAAATGAAGCCTTGACCTTTTTTTGTGAAAGGAAGGAAAAATGACTAGACAGTTTGCGGAGACTTATGATGTGATTGTCATTGGTGCTGGCCATGCAGGAGTAGAAGCATCTCTTGCGGCTGCCCGGATGGGTTGTAAAACACTCTTGGCAACCATCAATATTGAAATGTTGGCGTTTATGCCTTGTAACCCTTCGATTGGAGGATCTGCCAAAGGAATCGTGGTCCGTGAAGTAGATGCCCTGGGTGGTGAAATGGCCAAAAATATTGATAAAACCTATATTCAAATGAAGATGCTGAATACAGGTAAAGGGCCTGCTGTCCGCGCCTTACGAGCTCAAGCTGACAAGGAACTCTATGCGAAAGAAATGCGCAAGACAGTTGAAAACCAAGAGAATCTAACCCTACGCCAAACCATGGTTGATGAAATTTTGGTTGAGGATGAAAAGGTTATTGGGATTCGGACTGCAACCAATCAAGAGTTTGGTGCCAAAACGGTTATTGTGACAACCGGGACAGCCCTGCGTGGAGAGATCATCATTGGTGATTTAAAATACTCTTCTGGACCCAACCACAGTATTGCTTCTGTCAAGCTAGCTGACAACCTAAAAGCACTAGGATTTGAAATCGGTCGCTTTAAGACAGGGACTCCACCCCGTGTCAAGGCATCCTCCATTGACTATAGTGAGACTGAAATCCAACCAGGGGATGAAGCACCTAACCATTTCTCCTATCGCTCCAAGGATGAGGACTACTTGAAAGATCAGGTACCTTGCTGGTTAACCTACACTAACCAGGATAGCCACCAAATCATTCAAGATAATTTACACCGAGCACCTATGTTTACAGGTGTTGTTGAAGGAGTAGGCCCTCGCTATTGCCCATCCATTGAAGATAAAATTGTTCGATTTGCAGACAAGGAAAGACACCAACTATTCTTAGAACCCGAAGGACGCGATACCGAAGAGGTTTACATCCAAGGACTATCAACTAGTCTTCCAGAAGATGTGCAACGTGAGTTGGTTCATTCTATTAAAGGACTTGAAAAAGCTGAAATGATGCGGACAGGTTATGCTATTGAATACGATATGATTCTCCCTCATCAATTGCGAGCTACTCTTGAAACTAAGAAAATTTCAGGTCTCTTTACGGCCGGTCAAACCAATGGAACTTCAGGCTATGAAGAAGCTGCAGGGCAAGGAATCATGGCCGGCATTAATGCGGCTCTTAAAGTTTTAGGGAAACCAGAACTAATTCTCAAACGCAGTGATGGTTACATTGGTGTGATGATTGATGATCTGGTTACTAAAGGAACCTTGGAACCTTACCGTCTCTTGACCAGTCGAGCAGAGTACCGCTTGATTTTACGGCATGACAATGCAGATATGCGTTTAACGGAGATTGGGCGTTCGATTGGTTTGGTCGATGATGAGCGTTGGGAAGATTTCCAAATGAAGAAAAACAGTTTCCAAACAGAAATGGAACGCTTGGAAAGTCATAAATTAAAACCAACCGCGGAAACCAACCAAAAAGTTACCGATCTTGGTTTTAAACCGTTAGCGGATGCCCTAACAGCCAAGGAATTTCTACGGAGACCAGAAGTCAGTTATGATGATCTGGCCCATTTCATTGGATCAGCTTCTGAGGAAATCGATGAAAAGGTCAAAGAACTATTGGAAACGGAAATCAAATATGAAGGTTATATCCAAAAAGCACTTGACCAGGTTGACAAGATGAAGCGAATGGAAGAAAAACGAATTCCAGCAGATATTGACTGGGATGATATTGATTCAATCGCGACAGAAGCTCGTCAAAAATTCAAGCAAATCAATCCAGAAACGATTGGTCAAGCTAGCCGGATCTCGGGTGTAAATCCAGCAGACATTTCAATCCTGATGGTATACTTAGAAGGGAAGTCTCGTAGTATTTCGAAGCGACAACAACAAGTAAACGCTTCGTCAACAAACAAGTAAAGTGATTTTTGAAAACAGAGGTTTTATTCTTTGAAATAGCCTCTGTTTTTAGTCTTTTGATAAAGTTGTATTGGTCAAGAATCTTAACAGAATTATAAAACTACTTGACGACACGAGAGCGAAGAAGGATTGTTTGAAGCTACTTAACGCTGCTTCGAACAGGACTCAACAAGAATCTAGATTTGACAATTTCGTCAAGTGTTTTCATAAATACTTGACACAGAAACTTGACCTATG
>NZ_JAOBSU010000032.1:0-15890 GCF_025447695.1 Streptococcus danieliae
TCTGCTAAACAATCACCACAATAACCTGTCTGAAAGATAATGTCACCATCTCCAGACTCTAATGAAAACCAGTATCCGCACTCTTTACAGCACAAAAGCTCCATACTATCCCCAAATCTATAAACTAAATAAAATATACGTCCATGCAAAGAAATAATAAATTCCAAGTGGAACAAAAATCATTTGCCAAGGGATTGAGTAGTCTACAAATCTTGCAACAACCAGTATGGTAGACATCAACACTAGGGAATAAGGTGGTGTCATTAACTCTTTAAACCTAGACATCTTCATCCCCCAACTCCATTCCTAACCTCCACGCGCCCTTTGATTTCCTTCGGCATTTCATCGCCAACCTGAACATTCTCATAAGTCTCTTCACTTACCAAGAAATTCCCATATCCAGCAACGACAAGCGTGTATTTGCCATTCTTTTCAAATTTTTGGGTCACCTTCCCTACTGTCGTTTTCGGATTGTGAATGTACCGCTGGCTTAATTCTGTTCGCTGCATTCTCTGCTCCAGCTCGTGAAGCTGGATTCCAAAATGGATTTGAACGGCGAAGATGAACATGGCGAAGATCCACACGCCGAAGAGAGCCGATTCTAAAATTCCTTTTTCTCGTTCCGTCATTTACTTCCCCTTTCCAGCACATACTGCGGAACTGTGTCCCCAATTCGATAACAGTGAAAATCATAAGGACTTACCAAAATCCACTTGCCATCTACTAAAAACATATACTGCCCAAAGAAATTGACTCGCTTATCATCAATCTTCATGATCCAGCTCCTTACCAAATACCGGTGAATAAAAATCCGAAAAATTTTCTTCTAGCCGGGCCACAATCAATCCTTCTAAGTCCTTGACACCTTGTCGATATTCCTCACTCTGTCCTGTCTGAACCAAAAATTCAGACATCATTTTGATTTCAGTCTTGCTAATAATCGGTTTAATATGCATGGAAGGTGAATCATATCCCAATAGATACCCAACACTAACCCCAAAATAATCGGCTAGAGCTTGGGCTTTATCAGAGTTCATGGAATGCTTTCCGTTTTCCCAATTTGATACGGTCAGTTTAGTTGTCCCAATAATATCAGCTAACTCTTTTTGGGTTAGCTTTTTTTCTGTTCGTAATTCTTTCAACCTGTTCATCTTCCTACCGCCTGAATTTCAGAAATCCAATTCTTGCAATAATCAGATTTCTCCTTAGCGTACTCTTCTGCATTTTTAAGCGAGCTGAAAACTTTCATGCCAAGAACGTGATCCTTATATCGTGTAGTCACTCTATATCTCATCTTCAATCTCCACCAATCGCATATCATAAGGCGTATGTCGCCGCTTCTTCATGTACAACTCCGCAGCTTCCCTACGAGAAAAGCGAACGACGCTTCTCAATTCCCCTTTTAGCCAAAGCTGGACCGCAAATCTAGGTTTTTCCAATTTCTTCAATCTCCATTTCTAATCTGTATTTCCCCTTAATGCCACTAAGACCACCATATTGAAAGGTCATGTACTTAATCACCTCGTGATTGTCATCCGTCCAAACGCCTGCGTCCGTCAGTCCATCAACTAGAGCTTTCACTGTCGGATAAAAGTTCGGCGGATCCATTCGCCTTTTAGTTGGCGAGAATACCGTCACAACCAAGCCACAGGGGCGTTGTTTGGTATAAGTGGTAGTTTTACCCTTTCGACCTTCTATTGCCCCTAGATGGCGAAGTCTGGCCGTGATTTTAGCTTTCTGTGTCCAATGCGGACGGTCGTTGGAATTCAGCATTTCTTTTTGTTTTTTTGTATTTGAGAGTATGAACTCAAATTTCATCTGCTATGCCCAAAAGTACCAAGCGCCGTGCTCTTTCTGATGTCCGCTTCTGATAAGCGGGGCTGGCGTAAAAATGAATTGTTTTTGGTGCAACCCCCAACTGATCCGCTAACTCTTCAGCTGTTCCGATTCCAAGCAGCTCTTCACCTTTGTAAAGTGCATACTCGCATTTTTTTCTAATCATAGATGCTCCTTAAAACGGCAAGTCGTCATCCGAAATATCCATCGGACTTGTATTCCCGAATGGATTCTGATTGTATCCAGTAGCTGGCGCTTGCTGCTGCGATGACTGCTGACCTTGATTGTTACCTTGGTTTTGACCAAATTCTAGCTTCTGCCAAGAACCAACCAGAATCTCGGTCACATAAACCCGCTGACCTTGCTGGTTCTCGTAGTTACGAGTCTGAATCCGACCTACAACCCCAATCAGGCTCCCTTTGTCATTCCAGTTAGCCAGGTTCTCGGCTGATTGGCCCCAGACTATACAATTAATGAAATCAGCTTCACGCTTTCCATCTTGAGTTTTAAATTGGCGGTTCACGGCGAGTGTAAAACTCGCCACCGCCTTATTTGCTGGAGTAAATTTTAATTCTGGTTTTGCTGTCAAACGACCGACCAGGGTAACGTTATTGATCATCTGGATCACTCTTTCCAGAATTACGCTCGCCAAGTAAATATCCTAGCAGCAACCAAACAATAGCCATCCCAACCTCCTTCAATAAATCAATCATTTTCTTCCACCTCGTATTCTAGAATGCCGACAAATAGAGGTAATGTTTCTAAAGTAGGCGGAATTAAGGTATATCTCAAAACTTCAACCTTGTTTTCTCTAATGAAATCATTTACATTATCCTCAATATCACTCGCTATCATATATACAAAATGCTTAACTCTGTAATTGCTCATTTCTACTCTCCAATCAATTCATTCAAGCTGACAATCTTAGTCAATTTTTTCTTGCTTCGGCAATAATCGCACCGCTCGCATTTTTTCGGTTCTTTCTTTCCTTGGATCACATCCCAAATCTCGGTTGCTGCTTCCAGGAGGTCCCCAAGTCCCTCTTCAAGAAAGTTTTCAGGGATAGACAGAACTTCTTTGTCCGGTACATTCTCTTTGCTAACTGCGACGATGTACTGCCTATAATCATCGCCCGTTATTTGCTTCAAGAGCTCCCGATACAGGGCCAACTGTCCTGCATAGCCAAAATTCAAAATATTGTTAGCCGCCGCTTTGATTCGTGTCCTTAGCTCTGAATTCCACTCATCCGCATAGATGGACTTCATTGTCTTCAGGTCCACAAAGTAACCCCGGGTTAAATTCACGCTGTCCAACTTGCCTTTGAAAGGGATCCCCTCAAGTTCGCCATAGACAATCATTTCTTTCTCTACCTGGTCCCCCTTCTGACCGTGGTAGAGCTTATTGAAACGTTCGTCGGTTTCGAGGGTTTGAATCATCTTATCTCCAATCAGGAAGTCTTTCTTGAGCTGCCCCTTGGTTCGGCCAGTCTTCGAAATCAGCTTATCGCCATTTTCTTCAAGGAACTGCTGATGGGCTTCTTCGCTTTCAAAATAGCTATGAACATAGTTACCGAGTAGGAGAGCGGTGTCGTCCCGCTCGTCTACCCAGTCACCATCTTCGATAGCCTTAGCCATCGCTTGGCAGTTCATGTACTGCTTGATTCGTGAGTTCGTTAAGTAAGTTCGGTCCTGATAATAATTTTCCTGTGTCAGCATAATCTACACCTCTTTTGGATTTGTAGTCATTCCCTCGAAAAGAGATTCTTGTTCAAAAATTTCACCAGTTTCTTGATCAATCACTTCACTTTTCTTCTTACGCGTTTTTTTAGGTGGCTCTTCTTTTGTCTCAGGAGCGCTAGACTCTTCCTCGATAATTTGTTCCACTTCTTCTTTTTCGTCCTCCTGGGGCTGTTCTGGGGCTTCTAGGAGGTTGTCCAGATTTTGAGAATCTTCCGGAGCAATTTCTTGAGGTTCCCCAAGAATGTCATCTAAGCTCTCAGATTCGCTTTGTACGGGTTTGGCCTCCTTGATTTGACGGTCTTCCTCATATTCGTTTTGGGTTGTCCGGTTGACTGCGTCTACAAAAAGATCGTTATCATTACTTGTGTTGAAAAAATGCTTGGCTGCACGATTGATGACTGTACGCTTAGCCATTTCTTGAGGGAATTTATTTTGAACGCTTTTGTTTCTGGATTGTGACCAAGAATCATCGATCTCTTTCTTGGTCATAACTGTCAAAATCTCCTCACCAGTATGCTTTTCGATAATGCAGTAAGCTCCCACAATCGGATTATCAGCATTTTGCCAATCTGTTTCATGACTAACAAACACTTTACGTCCATTTTCATTCTTGATTTTAAAATCATCCCCTTCATAGATGATCTCGGCATAAATATCTTTTACTTCTGGAAGCTGCTTCACAACCTTCATAGTTCCAAAGTAAGAGCGTGTCAGCTTGACCGTATTCCCATATGGGATGAAATAACACTGAGTTTTTGCCGGGCTAAGTCCTTGAGTTACCATATCCAACAAGGCATTATAAATACTTATTTGAGTGCATTTTTCAAGTAAGTTCCCACTAGGACTATTCTCCAAGGCATAGTATGCCGAACTAAGAGCATTGGTGACACTATAGTTCGGAGCTACCTTCAAACCATCCCCCTGCATTTCTTGAATACGATTCGCAACACTCGATGTGATTTGTTTTTGAGTCAATTCATTTGCCATTTCTGTTTTCTCCAATCTTTATTTTTCAGGTTTCCTAATTCCAAGCGCTAAACTTGCGCATCTTTCCAGCTGTCGTACTTTTCATCCTCGAGCGGATCGATGTTATCCTGATTTAGCCACTCTTGATGTTTGTAATAATCGTCTCGGTCATCAAATAGCATGTCAGACCTCCTCTGCGTGATTGACTAGTCCACGATAGACATGCTGTAATTTCAGATAATACTTCTCTTCGTCTTCGCTTTTCAAAGCTAGCAGGCGATTGATTTGTTCTGGAGTACCATGGATATCGATATACTCCTCCCAAAAACTGACTAAGTTCTGATGGTTTTTATAGTCGCTTTCGATAAACTCTACGTAAGCCTTTAGATCTCGATTTTGAAGAGCGTCTAATTTTTGGATCAGATCAAACGGCAAATTATCTCGCACAACTCTTTCTTTATCTTCGAAACTTACGCTTTCGCTTAAGCGTCCAGTTTTCATTCTCTAGCCTCCTGATTTCTTTTCTGAGTTTTTCATTGTTTTCAACTTCCCTGGTGTAATCCTCTAGCAAATCTCTATAGCGGATGTCCATGTAATCGTCCAAAAACTCCTCGCTCATTTTTGACAAGGCATCAGAATCACGTTATCAAACACCCGTGGATCGTAGGGATCCAGCATGGTGTAGTTACGCTTATAAGCTTCCCGCTCCCGTTGGCGTTCCTGTTCAATGTCTCGTTGAGCTTGTTCGTAAGCCCGAGCTTCAGCTTTAGCGATTGCTGCATCCAGTTCTCGTTGGCGCTTCTGGCGGGCTTTCTTCAGCATGATGTCGATTGCAGCTACGCTAGCTGTACCAAGCGCTAAGATTTCAGTTACTGTCAAAAGTGTTTCTAACATTAGTCTTATCCTCCAAATACATTTTCTAAAAATTCATCCAGTACTTTTTCAAGTTTATCTTCAGGAGATTCAGTAATCTCGGGTTCTTCTCGGTCCAAAGTTTTGACTTCGTATCCGGCTCCAATATTCACCAACTGTCCGCCGAACATTTTTGCCATGGACTCATATTTTTCTTTTTGCTTCTCATAGTATTCAACGGGAATAACTGCTGCATGTTCAACTTCATCTGTCCATCTTGCCTGATAAGCTAAAGACACTTCATTTTCATATTCTGAAAGAAAATTACCGTATTCGTCCATAATCGCTACAAGTTCTTTTTTGATTTTCATTTTTCTTCCTCCAATTTTGTGTGAAACACCTTATTTATATTTATTTATTAGGTGCATAGTGTCTTGTTTAACAGTTAGTGCGCCTTAGCGCCTTATTGTTTTTACTTAGTGGCGTAGCCTGTATTGTTACTAATTTAGTTATTATTATTCTTTAGTTATTATTAGCGTCGGATTCTTCAACTTTTGAACTTTTCAACTTTTGAACTTTTCAACTTTTGAACTTTTCAACTTTTGAAAAATCAGTAAGTTGTAAATTAAAAATCATCCTCCATGGCGGATAATTCTTCATCCACACTCCGAGTCCAATACTCCCAAAATAACTCAGTAATCGGTATATCGGAAATCAAAGGAAAATTTTGAACTCCCTTACCACGTCCAAAGCTTTTTCGATAATTTCGAATATATCCTGCTTCTTTCAACTCATCGAAAGCCGTTCTGTGGGCATCTCTACCGTTTTTTGATCGCTTTGCAATTTCATCTATGTATGGTCTCCAAGTATCTTTATTAGCAGTCAAAACCCACAACAACCCTTTAGCTTGTAAACTGAGTCCTTGGTTTTGTGCTCCGTGATTATTAATTTTTGTATAGTTTTCATTTGTGTGTCTGAAATATATGCTGTACCACAAGAACCTCCTATCCAGCTTTTTTAACTTTGTCCATTTCTTTTTTCCATGCTTGACTGCCTCGGTAAGCAAGGTACTGATCAAAGCCTTTGATCGTTACCAAGCTCCCACAATCACGCAGGTGCTTCTGCTGACTTGGTAACTTTTGCATTTCTCGACGTCTACGACCGCAAACTCTTGTGGATAAACCAAAAATATGGCTTAACTCTTCATCGTTTGCTGAAATTTTTTCGATTATGACATCTTCAATTCTGATAATTGTGTCCATACAAACCCCTTTCTGTGGTATAATTAACGTGAATATTTATTTTCTTTGCCCCTTACGGATTGCCGTCCGTTGGGGCTTTTTTTATTTGTCAACAGGCTTCTCCAAAGCCCGATGGTCAATTTCCAGACTGACCAATTTCATTAGCTGAACAGCTGCTCTTTTGGCATCACTATAGCTTCGAACCTTATCTAGGCTTAGCAGATAGTCCACAATTTCTATAATTTTGTCGTCATGCATAATTACCTCCAAAAATCAGTCTTGAGACCGATTACATTTTCGGAATATTTGTATATTCTCAATCTATAAATATGAGCAGAAAACCTTTTCACCCTTTTTTGCTCAAAATTTACAAAAAAGAAGGACTTAACATGATTACTTGTCACTTAATAGAAAATGGAAAAACTATAAAATCAGCTATCTCATTACCTTGCGTTCCAAATAAGGGAGATGTTATTTCTGCAGATGCCGATTACAAATCTGAACATTATCTAGTAAAGGCTGTTCAGTATACTGCTTCACTTGATTCTGTGACTCTACATGTTCAAGTATTCCCTAATCAAATTAGCGCTGTTAACGCTATTGATGGTTTCCGGAACAGTAGATAGTTCAACGATTCTAACCCAGTAACTATCTAGAATTCCCTTACTCACATAGACCGCTTGCTCGCACAGTCCAATACGTCCATCAAGGACTATCGCTCTCCGGACAAGTAGGTCTTTTTCTGTTTCCATTTCAATGCGGCCAGCAATCTCACCGGAAATCTCAATGTATTTGTGTTCAAGATTCATGTTTGTTCTCCTTAAGATACCTGGTCTAAAAACTTATTGATAAAATACTGCTGTCCCTTGCCGGTCACAAGCGGTGTCTTATTAACGGTGATATGTCCATCAGAATGAGTGATGCTCGTTTCTTTGATGCGGATCAATCCAAGTTCGGCGCTTTTCTGCGTCGGCATATTCCAGTCGCGGCCTTTGCGTTTGATTAAATAGCCTTGGTTTCGCAACCACTCGAATAGACGAGTCGCTCCAATATCCACGCCGTTCTGCTTAATTAACTTTGCCAGCTCACCAACCAAGATTGATGACTGACTAGCACTAACTGCGTCAGCGAACAGTACCTTGGGTTTATCCGCTTCGATTTGAGCTTCTAGCAACTTTTTAGCATCACGCTCTTCTTTTAGCTTCTGTAATGTCGCAATTGCAAAATCAGGGTTATCTAGTAGTTCGTCAGTTGCAAACATTCCATTTTTACGAATAGTTGGTAAAACCTCGCTTGTGACCCAACGCTTAAATTCTTTGGCTTGGGACAACTTACTGGATAAGATGAGAGAATAAAGACCTGATTCATTGATGACTACTTGATTTCTGTTTTGACCTGCCGTAACGATTTGTGACGTCAGCTTATCTTCTTCGTCAACGTGGTCAATAATTGCTTTTCTTGAATTTGAATATCCAAGAATATCTGCCACATCTTTACCGACGAAATACGGCTCGTTATCAATAGTTACTGCGCGGACTTCCTGCCCTTTAAAATTAAAAATTTCGTTCATACCTTCTCCTCTCTAAACCATTCCAGGCAATTTCAGAAAATCCGAAATATCGTCTAAAAAAATATCATCCACTGTTACACCTAAAATAGCTGATAGATTTTTGACAGTCTCATACTTAGCTTTACGTAAATTACCAGTATCAGACTCATAAAGATTTAGCGTCCTAGCTGTTATACCAGCTTTGCTAGCTAATTCTTCTTGAGTGTATCCTTTCAGTTCTCTCAGTTGTCTCAAGGGAGTTTTCTGTACTTTTCTCATTCTATCCTCCTTTCCTATTAGATTGAGTTTATTATACATTTCTGTTTTTCTGAAGTCAAGTCGTTTTTCTAAAAATCTGAAATAAATTTCATAAAATCCGACTTTTGTGTTATAATCACTTTAGAGGTAAATTATGAATAAAGAAAAAAGTTATTTTGCACAAAACTTAAAATATTTAAGGAATTCTAAAAAAATGGAACAACTTGAATTAGCTGAAAAATTGGGACGAAAAAGTTCCTCATCAATTAGCGCTTGGGAAAAGGGAGACTATACTCCAAAAGCTGGTATATTAAGCGATATCGCAAATATTTTTGGGGTGAATTTATCTGAACTAATGGAGAAAGATCTCTCCAACAGTTACAACATAAATTTTGGAGAGTCACAAAAAGTTTTTTATGGGGATAGTAATAAAATTGGACAACAAGCAGAATCTTTTTCAATTGACAACTCCGACAACGGCACATACAACTTCGGAAACTCTGACAAACATAACGATAGTATGAAACAACTAGGAGTGGCTGACTTAAAATTACAGCGTTCACTTCTTAATAAAATCGATGAACAGATTGCTGTTCAAAAAGAAACTAATCATAAACTAGATACGATTATCGAGTTATTGGCTCATATAATCAATGACTAAAGGAGGACTAATCTGTGTTAACTATTCTATTTTGGATTCTATTCATAGCTCTTATAATTTGGCTTCTCAGTTATTGGTATATATTTTTATATATTGCAATAGGATATGCTCTCTATCGTCTAACTAGATATGTAAGAAAAGAACTCTACTTCAAAAGCGATACGTTCCTAGAACATAAACGTAATATTGATAATGCAGTAAAAGAATATAACGAGTTAGCAGATTACGTTAACTCTTTCGATGAAATTTCTTTACAATCCGATAGTAGTGAGCGCTTTAAACATGCTCATCTAGCAACTTACGAAAATACAAGCTCATACAATATCGATCGAGAAAAAAATATCAAAAATCTAACAGATAAAAATGTCCATCAAGCATCCTTACAAGTGGTTAAACGAGCTTCTGAAGAACCGTTGAAATACTTGTGCAAATATTTCAACGTTAAACCAACAGAAGAAAACCTTGCTCATGTCCAAGAAATGGGTGAAACAGTCTCTAGATTTACAAATGCCAAGGAAAATCTGGACAATCGACTTTTAAAAATCCAAAAGGATTTTAATCCTCCGGAATTCATTACAAAATATTATCTCGATGAACTACTCCAAAAACTTGAAATTAATGTTCCAGGTATGGTGTTCAGAAGTCCAGATTATATTTTCGAGTATGTTAGCTCTGGAGGAAATAGTGCCCAACGAACAACCATCACTTTAGACGAACCAACATTAGAAGGATTGTCTGAGTATTTATCTGAACAGATAAAATATAAGAAAAGTGCCAAAGCTCAACGTTCCCTAATGACAAAAAAATTAAGAGAATTTATAAAAGAACGTGATGAATATACTTGTCAAATCTGTGGCGTCTCGACTGCAGAACAAAGTTTATTGCTATTAGAAGTAGACCATATTCTTCCAGTATCAAAGGGTGGATTATCTACTGAAGATAATTTACAAACACTATGTTGGAAATGTAATCGCAGCAAATCAAACAAAGTTGTTGAATAAATAAAAAACTCCTTCACACTCGCAATCGCCAAACTTTGAGTGTGAAGGAGTCTCCGGATATAGTAAAAACCTGCAGCTTATGCCGGTCCTTTTACTATACCCATTTTATCAAGAAATGAGGTAAAAAACAATGTGGATCGAAGAAACCAAGACAGGGAAATATAAATACTTTGAACGGTACAAAGACCCTTATAGCGAAAAATGGAAAAAGGTATCTGTTACTCTGGACAAGAAGTCTCCGCAGGCAAAGAGACAAGCTATCGTCCTCCTACAGGAAAAAATAGACGAGAAGGTCAACTCAAAGAATACCGAACAGATAACATTCCATGAACTAGTTCGAGACTTCGAGAAGATTCATGCTAGAGGTATAAAAGAATCAACTAGAATAAATCGACAATTAAATCTTAACACAATCCTCTCAATGATCCCTAAAGACTACCTAATTCAAAACATAGATAGACGATTCCTTCAAAAACTTTTTGATCAGCTAATCGATAAGGGATATAGCCTCGGAACAATCCGTCAGATAAAAAGTTATGTAAACCAATCTTTAAAGTATGCGGTTCGGATGGGATATATCCCTGGCAACGAACTACAATACGTTGAATTACCAAAACAAATAAAGACAGATGACGAAGTAGAGAAAACAAAATCTAAATATTTAGATCGTGAGGAATATCTACAGTTCATCGCTTATCTTGATCGAGAAGCGCCAAAAAACAAGCATAGACCAAGATATGTGCGGGCTATAAAAGTTTTGTATTTGACAGGTATGCGATTCGGAGAATTAGCTGCGCTTGAGTTGAATTCTGTAGACTTTGATAACAAAACTATAGCGATAAGACAATCGTTCAGCACGATAAGTAACAAAGTCACCAGCCCAAAAACAAAGAAATCAATTCGTACAATCACAGTTAGCGACTCTACACTTGAAATAATCAAAGAACAGGTTGAAGAAAATATAATCAGAGGTACCAACGGGCAATTCATTTTTGGGAATCCAGAACCGATGAAACTAAAAACTTTCAACAGGTTCTTGGATAAAAGTAGAAAGAGTGCAGGGTTGGATAAACAAATTACAAGTCACTTTTTCAGACATTCTCACATCTCGCTTTTGGTCGAACTCGGGACACCGATCCCTTTGATCATGGATAGGGTGGGACATAGTGATTCAAAAGTCACCATGGAAATCTATAGCCATGTCACAAAAAGAATGAACGATGACTTAATCGATAAACTAAATGATATTTTTGCCCCTTCTATGCCCCCTTCTGACTAATCATCTTCTTAAAAAGCCTGAAAATACAGTATCTATAGGGTTTAATTCAATAGATACCTTTTTATACCACATTAGAGACGGATTTTCAGAACCACCCCGGTCAAGGCTTGGAGAATCAGTTCTGTCCCTTGAATCCGGAAGCCGGCTTGTTGCGCGGCTGGAATCCCTGCTAGATGAACTTGTTCGCCATCAACCAGGATCTGGATTGAGCTGGCATCGGCTAGGTGGGCAAGGGACAGGGAGCGCTGCTGGTCATCGGCATTGACCACTACGACCAGTGATTCAGCAGGATTCAAAAGGAAACGATAGGCGATCAACAGATCTTCCCGATTCCCTGGGGTGAGGAGCTGGACCTTTTGATCTACCTGCTTGCGATCAGACAGGCGGAATACCCCTTCTGCTTTTCGCAAGACAATCAAACCACGAGTATAGGCCAGTGTCTTCAGGGCATCGGGGTGACTAGCGGCATCGCGGACCTTGGACCAGTCAAAGCGGTTCACTGCATCAGAGGCGTCGTAAGAATCATGAATAAAATAGGGAAAACGGAAGGGCTGGCCTGCTTGATCCTCTAGCAGGTAGGACTTATGCGGCGCCAGGGCTGGAGCAACGGGCTTCTCAAAGTCAGGGTGGCGGAATTGCTTAGTCCGGCCGTATTCCTGACCTGCGTGGAGAAAGACAGTCCCTTGAGCAGTCAGCAGGAGCAGTTGGCCCAGACGAATCCGCCGGTGAATCTCAGCTAAATGGGCTGGGACCTCCGGGTCTTTCTGAATCGATTGGGCAATGATGTCGAACAAGGGCAAATTATCATGTGCCTCAATATATTGCACCACATCGCCCGGCTGATCAGCCTTGAAATTGGTCGGCTGAGCCTTCAGCGATTGGAAGAGGTCATGAATCTTGATCGCACCTCCGGTTAGAAAGGCCGGCTCCCCTTCTGTCGGATAGCCCGACTTAAGGCTATTGCGGAAATGGTCTGAAAAAACAGCGACTTGATCGGTCTGATCCATCCAATCCTGATCGGCTGCTAATCTAGAATCGTCCTCGTCACCCACATAGGTCCGCCAGCCCTCTCCCAGAATCAAGGCTTGAGGGTTGATTTCCCGAGCCAACTGAGCTACCTGGTCTAAGGTCTCCGCATCATGGTCCCCCATCATATCAAAACGGAAACCGTCTACCTTATAGACATCAAGTAAATAAGCGATGGAATCGAGCATCAGCCGGCGGGTCATAGTATGAGTCGAGGCTAGACGACCACCACCAAAACTGGTTCGGGCCTCCCCATCCGCATCCATAAAATGATAGTAATGAGGCTCCAAATCCTCAAAAATCCCCAACTGAGCTGTATGGTTGTAGACCACATCCAAAATGACTCCCATTCCCCGCGCATGAATGGCCGCAATGAGATCTTTCAATTCCTGAATCCGCAAGCCTGGGTCTGCCGGATCCACAGAATACATCCCTGTCAAAGCGAAATAATGCTGGGGATCGTAACCCCAGTTATAATTAGTTCCTCCAGAAGCATAATCCCACAGCCCCTGACCTGCCTGGAATTCATCCGCCAAATAATAGCTAAGAACGGGTAGAAGCTGGATATGGGTCACGCCTAGTGATTGAATGTAGTCCAACCGTTCTTCCATGGCCTGAAAGGTACCAAAAGGAGCCGCTAATTCATCCAGGACTTCTGGATCAGAGGTGAAATCACGGACATGGACTTCATAGATCACGGCATCTTCCCGCTTCTTATAACCTGGAATTTCTGCAAAAGCCAGGTCCCCTCGACCTGTTTTCCGAGGATCCAGAATAGCTCCTTTAGCCACCTGATAAGCCAGTCCACGATGCCGTTGCTGACTAGACCAAGTCGCCAAGGATGGTGCATATGGATCTAACACGCGTACCATTCGATCTGCCCTCTGAATTTGGTAATGGTAGAAATACCCCTGTAAATTCGGCAGTCCCAAGTCAACTTCAGCCTCCAACTCTAAAAACCAAATCCCTTGAGAAATCGACTTCATGGGAAGAATCGCCAACTCCAAATCTGCATCCTTTTTATCATAGAGAACCAGCTCCACCTGCTGCGCCGAAGGAGCCCAGAAGCGAAACTGGACCTGCCGCGCTCCAGCTCCGACTTCCAAGCCCAAGGGCCCTTCATAAGCAGAAAGCTGATCCAGCAACTGCCAGGCCAAAAAACTGGTCACTTGAGAATCTCCCACTTGCACTCGGTAAGGAGCTGCTGCATTCGTGGCCAAGGGTGCCTGAATCCGTAACGAACGGCCTTCCTGCAACCACTCCACGCACTCCAGTTCCAGTCGTTCCCCAGCTGTATCCCAGACCTGTACTTCTGTTGATAGCCGATCCAAGTTTAGATCACTAGGTTCGGCTAGGTACAGGATGAGCTCCTGATCACTAATTTGCTTGGCACTTTTTAAGGAAATTACTGGCCTCATTTTCTTCATCCTTCCCCACTACTTTTATTGTGAAATCGCTTACTATTATAAACACAAAAATACCAGCTGTAAAGCATAATCATTGGACAGGGCCTAAAAGCCTATGTTAAAATGATTTTGAAATCGGAAAAAGAGGTATATCTATGGATAAGCGTGTAGGATCCAGTCGTCGCCTAGCCTTTTTGGCGGTCATGGCAGCCTTTTGTTTTGTGGGACGCCAGGTCACCGCCGGCCTCCCCAATATCCAGCCAGTCACAGCGATTTTAATGATGTTGACCCTCCAGTTGACCTTGGCAGACGGTATCATTGTGGCAGCCTTGACCATTCTCATCTCCAATATTTTCTTGGGGATGGGACCTTGGACTATCTACCAAATCCTGACCTATACCATTCTGATGGCTGGCCTCTATGGCTTACGCCCCCTCCATAGGAGGCTGGCCAGCAAACCCAAGCTCCGCTTGGTCCTCTTTGCCCTGGTTGCCTTCTTCTTTGGCTTCCTCTACGGCTTTGTCATTTCCTTTTTCTCCGCCCAAACTTACAGCATCAGCAATTTTTGGTCCTACTATCTCCAAGGTCTCCCTTTTGACCTCCTCCACGCCCTCGGCAACGCCCTCTTCTACCTAATCCTGGAACCCATCCTAAGTCCCCTGATTCAGGTTTTACGCAAACAATACCATTTTTAATACTACTTTCAATCTAAAATCATTGCTCAAACTATTTTGAATTCAAACTAGGCAGCGAGACGCAGGCATAACTAAAGTTAGACAAGTCGAAGCTAACGACGTGTGAATTCAAAATAGAAAGAGTATAAGGAGTCTTTTTATGAAAAAACTTACCCTAGTCGCCCTTACTGCCCTAGCCCTCACAGGCTGTGCCACTAATAACCAGTCTGCTACAGAATCCTCCTCATCAACGGCTTCTAGCAGCCAGGTCGTGGAGTCCAAAATTGCCCTTTCTGTTACCCAAGACGGTCAAGCTATCGAAAATAGCCCCTTTGAACTTTCCTTCAAAGAAGGCGACAAACTGCTAGATGTCATGAAAGCGCAAATGGATATTCAAGAAGAAAACGGCTTGGTAACCTCTATCAACGGTGTCAGCCAACAACCAGACGAGCAAAAATACTGGCTCTTCGATGTGAATGGTAAAATGAGCGACAAAGGTGCCCAGGACGTCCAACTCAAAGACGGTGACAAAATCGACTGGAAACTTGAAGCCTACCAAGGAGAATAAAATCAAGCAGCCGTGTGGAAACAAGCCACACGGCTTTTTGTATGGCAAAAGAGTCCTAGCACAAGGCTAAGACCCTTATGGTAGCGAGTATCTACTCCTATAAATCTAAATCCTGCAAAGAATCCATTGTGATTACTTCATCAGCCAGCTCCCACACAACTGGATTATGAGTTGCTATGACTATTAGCCGATTAGGGGCACGAAAGGAAAGTAGAATTTCCATAATCAACTGAGATGTCATAGGATCGATAGAAGCTGTCGGTTCATCTGCCAAAATAAATGGTGGGTCTTTTAAGATTAGCTTTGCTAGAGCAACGCGTTGAGCCTCACCACCAGACAACTCAAAAATCGGCTTATCTAGCTTCAAATAAGACAAACCAACACGCTCAAGAGCCTGTTCTTCCTTCTTATGTTGCTCATTCTTAGACAATTTTTGACCGATCAAGCCTAGCTTTAAATTTTCTTCAATTGTTTGATCCTCAATCAAACCAAAATTTTGAAACAAGTACCCTAGCTCATGACGGAAAAAATCTGTCGACCTATAACTAGCCAAGTCTCGATTCCGATAGAAAATAGTTCCATCATAAGATTCTAATTTTCCTATCATATTCATTAGAGTTGTTTTCCCACTACCGCTTGAACCAATTAAAGCATAAACTTTCCCAGCTTCAAAAGTTATGGAAAGATTCGAAAACAAACGCCTTTCCCCAAAAGCTTTACTCACATTTTCAAGGCGAATCATATTAACCTCCCTTTAAACCCAAATTATTCATACCTCAAACAACTCCGTGTAAATAGCTAAAAAATCATCAGAAATTGCCAAAAAACAATGGC
>NZ_JAOBSU010000033.1:0-15410 GCF_025447695.1 Streptococcus danieliae
TTACCGTGGCGATTTTTCTTTTTATACTCTTCTATTCCCTTGGTATACATCGGATCAGAGACAACGGGAATGATTCTGTGGGGTCCTCCTAGCTATTCCGTTCTAATTATGGTAGAATAAATTGTAAAACATTTTGATAGAAAGTCGATTATGAACTTAAAAGATTATATTGCAACGATTGAAAATTATCCGCAAGAAGGGGTTACCTTCCGGGATATCAGTCCTTTGATGGCTGATGGGAATGCCTATTCTTACGCAGTACGTGAAATTGTTCAATACGCGACAGATAAGAAGATTGATATGATTGTAGGTCCTGAGGCTCGTGGATTTATTGTGGGTTGTCCAGTTGCCTATGAATTGGGAATTGGTTTTGCTCCTGTCCGTAAGCCAGGTAAATTACCGCGTGAAGTGATTTCTGCTGACTATGAAAAAGAGTATGGTTTAGATACCCTAACCATGCATGCAGACTCTATCAAACCAGGACAACGGGTGCTGATTGTTGATGATTTATTAGCAACAGGTGGAACTGTTAAGGCAACCATCGAGATGATTGAACGCTTAGGTGGAATTGTTGCAGGGTGTGCCTTTTTAATTGAATTGGACGATCTCAATGGTCGTCAAGCCATCGGTGACTACGACTACAAGGTTCTCATGCACTATTAATCAGAATCTTCTTGAAGGAAACTTCAAGAAGATTTTTTCGTCCTCGCAGAAATAGAGTATAATAGAGAGTATCCAAGAAGCGTAGATAAAGGAGGAGTATGGGATTTTATCAACACTATCAAATGGGACAAATTGTTTTACCAGCTTTTTTATTTGAGAATATCAGCCAATTATTTTCATCACCTGAAGAATTTTTGGTTTGGCAACTACTCTACTTGGAAAACTCGAGCAAGAGTAGCAGTATTTCCATTGATCGCCTCAGCAAGCGGACCGGGATGAGTGCAGAAACCATTAATCGGATTCTCAACAATCTGATTTCCACGGGTTCCGTCCAATACCAGGATACCAGTAAAGAGGATGGGAAGGTTGGTTTTTATATTGATGCCAGTCCCCTGTTTCAGCGTTTGGATCAATTGGCAGAGCGGAATCTAGACGAGGATTCAGAAGCTGTAGGTCAAAAAGAATTTCAAGAGTTGCTGAAATTTTTTGAGGAAAACTACGGCCGGATGTTGAGCTCCATCGAAATCGAGGACTTGCAGAAATTGACACAGGAGGTTCCCCTGGTCTTGATTCAAGAGGCTGTTCGGGAAGCCCTTCTTAATGGGAAAACCAGATGGCGTTATTGGCAAGCCATTGTTCGCAGCTGGGTCCAAGAGGGAATCCAGACCAAGGAGCAGATTCAGCGTCGGCGGGATGAGTGGGAATTGAAAAAGACGCGTCAAATCAAGGCCAGTGATGAATTTAAAAACAATGTCAATTTATGGAGGATAGAAGAATGATTGGACGTGTGAAGTTAAAACGCATTTTGGACATTATTGCCGATATGTTTCCGAATGCTCACGGTGAGCTGACCTATGAGACTCCTTTTCAATTATTGGTAGCCGTTATTTTATCAGCCCAAGCTACCGATAAATCCGTTAACAAGATTACCCCGGGACTCTGGGCCAAGTATCCAGAAATTGAAGATTTAGCCAATGCCCCTCTATCTGAAGTGGAGGAGACCATCCGTCACATTGGGCTTTACAAATCCAAGGCTAAAAATATTATTCGAACAGCCCAGGAAATTTTAGAGCGTTTTGAGGGTCAAGTGCCCAAAACCCATAAAGAATTGGAATCCTTGCCAGGTGTCGGGCGCAAAACTGCCAATGTGGTTTTGGCGGAAATTTATCAAATTCCGGCCATTGCCGTCGATACCCATGTAAGCCGGATTGCCAAACGCTTGAACATTTCAGCCCAGGATGCCAGTGTTGAGCAGATTGAAAAAGACCTGATGGCTAAAATCCCTAAAAAAGACTGGATTGCGACCCATCACCGGCTCATATTTTTCGGCCGTTATCACTGTACAGCCCGCAAACCCAAATGTGAGACTTGCCCGGTTCAGGCTCATTGTTTTTATTATAAAAATCTGGAGAAATAAATGTCCTTATCCAAACGTTTAGAGACAGTGGCTGGTTTTGTCAGCCCTGGAGTTACCCTGTTAGATGTTGGTAGCGACCACGCCTATCTACCGATTGCTTTGATGAAAAGTGGTCGCATTGCCGCTGCCATTGCCGGTGAGGTGGTGGAAGGTCCCTACCAATCGGCTTGTCAAAATGTCCAAAAAGAAGGTCTCAGTCAGCAGATTCAGGTACGTCTGGCTTCTGGTTTAAAAGCCTTGTCGCCTGAAGATAGCGTTGATGAGGTTGTGATTGCCGGTATGGGAGGGAGACTGATTGCCTCCATTTTGGATGCTGATCCAGACCGGCTTCAGGGCGTTCAGACCCTGATCCTTCAACCAAACAATCGCGAACATGAATTACGCGCTTGGTTAGAGACCCATGATTATCAGGTGACTGCTGAGGCTATCCTGGAGGAGGCTGGGAAAATCTATGAAATAGTAGTAGCCCAACCGGGGCAGATGCGCTTAAGCTTGTCAGAACGAACCTTCGGGCCCTTTCTGTTACAGGAAAAATCAGTGGTCTTTCGGAAAAAATGGGCCAAGGAGGCGGATAAATTGGCAGCCTTGCTGACAAAAATCCCTCCAGAGCATGTCGCGGAAAGAGAAGAGTTGGCTTTGAAATTAGCTATGATTAGAGAGGTACTAGATGAAAGTTAGAGATGTAATCGAACGTTATGAAGCTTTTTGTCCACCGGAATTATCCCTCGAGGGGGACCAGGTGGGCCTACAAATTGGGTCCCTGGACAAGGAAGTCCAGCGGGTAATGGTGACCTTGGACATTCGTGAACAGACGGTCGAAGAGGCCATTGCCAATCAGGTGGATTTGTTGATTGTCAAACACGCGCCGATTTTCCGTCCAATCAAAAATCTGGTCTATAATGAAGGCATGAATGGTATTTATGTGGACTTGATCAAGGCGGATATTGCGGTCTATGTGTCCCATACCAATATTGATGTGGTCGAAGGGGGACTCAATGACTGGTTCTGTGACCTGCTTGGAATCAAGAACACCCAGCCTCTTCATGAAACAGGTCCCAATCAGGGAATCGGTCGGATTGGAGAGATTGAACCCATGGACTTCCAAGAGTTGGCGCTGAAAGTCAAGGAAACCTTCCATTTAGATAGCGTTCGCCTAGTCGAATATCCAGGTTACCTAACAGAACCCGTGAAACGCATTGCCATTTGCGGAGGTAGTGGGCAATCCTTTGCTTCAGATGCTCTAGCCAAGGGAGCTGACGTCCTGATTACTGGAGATATTTATTACCATACGGCCCAAGACTTCCTATCACAGGGGTTACGTGCGATTGATCCAGGCCACTACATCGAGGTGATTTTCATTCAAGGTTTGACCATGCTGTTAGAGAAATGGAAGCAGGAAGAAGGCTGGGCGCTAGATATTTTGGGCAGCCGTGTGTCAACCAATCCCTTTTACCATCTCTAGGAGGTAGTCTATGGAGTGGTTGACACAACAATCTGTCGTTTGGTTGGCCTTTGGAGCCGGTCTCTTCACCTGGTTTTGTACGGCCTTAGGGGCTTCTGTTGTTTTTTTCTTCAAAGAGGTTAATCGTAAGGCTCTGGACACCACCATGGGCTTTGCGGCGGGAGTTATGATTGCAGCTTCCTTCTGGTCTCTTTTGTCACCGGCTCTTGAATTTGCGGAACCAAGCTATGGCAAACTGAGTTGGTTACCAGTGGCGATTGGCTTTTTAGCGGGTGGTTTTTTTCTCCGGCTGGTGGATATGATCATTCCCCACATCCATTTGACCCAGACAGAAGTCGAAGGCCTACAACCCAAAAAGCACCTGTCCCGAACTGCCCTCCTTTTTTCAGCCATCACCATTCATAACATTCCAGAAGGTTTGGCGGTTGGAGTGGCTTTTGGGGCTATTCAAGATGGCAATAGTGCGGCTCTGATCTCTGCTTTGGGCTTGGCGTTAGGAATTGGCTTGCAGAACATTCCCGAAGGGGCAGCTCTGGCCGTTCCCCTACGAACAGAGGGCCGGTCTCGCTGGTCTGCCTTTGTTTGGGGAGCCAATTCAGCCTTGGTTGAGCCGCTGGGAGCCTTGTTAGGAGCCCTAGCCGTTTTGGCCATGACTTCCCTGTTGCCTTACGCCCTATCCTTTGCAGCCGGCGCCATGATTTTTGTCGTTGTCGAGGAACTAATCCCTGATTCCCAAAATAATGGCTACACCGACCAAGCAACCCTGGGGCTTATGATTGGCTTTGTTTTGATGATGATTTTAGACGTTGCCTTAGGGTAAAAAAGAAAGGAGGTTGGGTGTGAAGAAAATTGGCTTAGTCCTAAGCCTAATCGTGATTGGCTTCAGCCTCGTTTGGGCGGGGACAACTCAGGCTCCCGAGATTGATCAAAAAAAGCAGGAAGCTGTTGCCATCACCCTGCCCAAAACCGATTACCGGATTGAAGACAGAGACATTCAGGATGGCGTCCGCAAACTAAAAGGGCAAATCTACATTCCTGCTAGCAAAAACAAGGTTCCCTTAATAATTTTTGCCCACGGTTTTAATGGTTCCTACCGGCAAGGTCGGGGCTATGCCGAATTACTAGCTTCCCGAGGTTATGCCGTTTATTTGTTTGATTTTGTTCACGGTGGCCCTAGGAGTCAAAGTACCAGTAATGCCAAAGAATTAACCATCACTAGTCAAGTCGAAGACCTCGAATCCGTCTTGAAGGTGAGCCAGGAATGGACCGAGATTGAACCCAATCAGACCAGTCTTTTGGGGATTAGCCAAGGTGGTTTGGTGGCCAGCCTGGTCGCTAGTCAAGAACCGGCCAAGGTGAAAAACCTCCTGCTCATGTACCCAGCCTTTGTGATTAGTGAACTTCCCCATCAAATCTATGATTCCCTAGACCAAATTCCTGAGCAGAGCAAGATTTTTGACCATTTTGACATGGAAATTAGTTCCAATTATCTCCTGGATGTCTGGCCAACCCACATCTACAGTGAACTCGCTAAGTATCCAGGACCAGTCCTGATCCTCCATGGCAATCAGGATGAAATTGTTCCTTTTTCCTATAGCGAAAAAGCCCGACCCTATCTCCAAAATGGTCAAGTCCAGATTATTGACGGAGCCGGTCATGATTTTTTGGGGGACTATTTCCCGAACGTTCGTTATCCCATTCTCAAATTTCTCCAAGAAAACCAAGATGGAAAATAAATTGATTAAAATTTCTGAAAACTCTTGTCAAAGTGATGAAAGTCATATATAATAGTGCTCATATCTAGAAAAGGAGAAGTTTATGGTAAAAAAAGGTGCCTTAACGGGGCTACTTTTGTTCGGTATCTTCTTTGGTGCTGGTAACTTGATTTTCCCGCCAGCCCTTGGAGTTCTGTCTGGACAAAATTTCTGGCCCGCAATCTTTGGTTTTGTTGTCTCGGGAGTTGGTTTAGCGGTTCTAACGTTGATTATTGGAACTCTAAACCCTAAAGGATATGTTTATGAAATTTCCAAGAAAATTTCACCAGTCTTTGCGACTGTCTATCTGGTAGCTCTCTATCTGGCGATTGGACCATTCTTTGCAATTCCGCGGACGGCTACAACAGCTTTCAGCGTAGGGATTGAGCCACTCTTGAATGGATTTAGTACAAGCTTGGCTCTTTTGATTTTCACAGTTTTGTATTTTGGAGCTGCTTATTTAATCTCTCTGAATCCATCAAAAATTCTAGATTCCGTTGGTCGGATCCTGACACCAATTTTTGCCATTTCTATCGTCCTTTTGATCATCCTAGGACTTACAAGTTTCAGTCAAGCTCCACAGGCAGCCATTGATGGTTATGCAACAGCCGCTTTTGGAACAGGTTTCCTAGAAGGTTACAACACCTTGGATGCCTTGGCTTCGGTAGCCTTTAGTGTGGTTGCAGTGCAAACTTTGAAGCAATTGGGCTTTGCCAATAAAAAAGAATACATCACAACCATCTGGATTGTTGGTTTGGTAGTAGCCTTGGCCTTCAGTGCCTTGTATGTCGGACTTGCTAAGTTGGGAAATTCCTTCCCAGTACCAGCAGATGTGATCGCTAATCCTGACGTTAACAAAGGTGTGTATGTCCTTACCAATGCAACCCAACAGGTCTTTGGTTCAGTCGGACAACTCTTCCTAGCCTTCATGATTACGATGACCTGCTTCACAACAACTGTTGGTTTGATTGTGGCGACGAGTGAGTTCTTCAACTCTCGTTTTCCACAATTCTCCTACAAGGCTTACGCAACAGCCTTTACCCTCATCGGTTTTGGAATTGCTAACCTTGGTTTGAACACCATCATCACCTTCTCAGTACCGGTCTTGATGATTCTTTATCCAATCACCATCGCCCTTGTTTTGATTGTGATTGTAAACAAATTTGTCCCACTTTCAAAACGTGGTATGCAGGCAACCATCGGTTTGGTAACCTTGGTTTCGCTAGCAGAAGTTTTGGGATCCAGTCTTGGAATCACAGCTCTTAGCAGCTTGGTTCAAAGCCTTCCATTTGCAGCAGCCTCTATGGCTTGGACAACTCCAGCACTTGTGGGTCTGGTTCTAGCCTTCCTGCTTCCAGATAAGCAAAAAGCGGATGCTTTCGAAATGGAAACAGAATAATCTGAAATTCGTCAAGGTAGACATTTGTTTGCCTTGACTTTTTTTGTTATCCTTAGAAGAACCTAGTTGGGAGGATTGGAATGAAATTTTTACATACAGCGGATTGGCATATCGGGCGGAAACTACATGGTTACTCTCTCCTGGAGGAGCAGTGGTCAGCCTTCCAAGCCCTTAAAAAACTAGCCAAAGAGGAAAAGGTAGATGCGCTTTTTTTAGCAGGCGATCTTTTTGATGTTTCCACCCCACCAGTTTCGGCAACCAAGGCCCTGGATCAGATGCTTTACGAATTAAATGTAGAGCTAGGTCTTCCCCTGTTTATTGTTTCTGGCAACCATGATGGTGCCAACCGTCTCCAGTTTGGAACCCGCTGGATGAAGCAGGGCCAGCTTTATCTGGCGACCCAAATTGAACAAGCCTTGGAACCGATTGACTTTGGGGACTTTCAAATTTTTCTGCTACCCTTTTTTCACCCCAGCGATGCCCGGCGTTTTTATGGGATTACCGAAGAGGATAAAGGCCAAATGGAGACCATCAGTCAGGCTATGGAACGCCTGGTTAAGGACATGGAGGCCTTGATCAAACCTGGTAAAAAGCCCATCTTGATTAGTCATTTCTATGTAGCGGGCCAGGGCAATGAAAACTACCAGCTGATCAGTGAAGGCAAGTCAGAGATCGGGGGGCTTAACCATTTACCAGCCAGTCTTTTTGCCAGTTTTTCCTATGTGGCCTTGGGCCATCTCCATTCGCACTTGTCCAGTCCTAGCGAGCAGATTCGCTATTCCGGTTCTCTTTTGAAATTTGCGGTCGATGAGCATTGGCAGGAGAAGGGAGTCCTTCTTTTAGACTGGGATGAGAATGATCTGGAAATCAACTTTCAGCCCCTTCCCATTTCCAAAGATATTCGTCTCATTAGTGGCAGCTATGCAGACATCACACAGCAAGATTTTGTGGCTAAAATCCAGGCAGAGGGTCCAGCCTATTACAGCATTCGCCTAACAGCCAAACCTCAAGGAGTGCGAAATTTAAGGGATACCTTGATGACTTATTATTCGGATATTCTCGATATCCGGATCGAAGAGGCTAGTAGACCTCACAACAGGCGAGTCTTGACCCAGGAACGGTTGGAGTCTCCGCTGGAGCTGATTCAGCAATTTTTTCAGGAACAAACCGGCCAGGAGCTGACAGTCCAACAACGGAACTGGTTGGAGGACAGTCTATTACAGAGTAGGGAGGAAGCATGAAACCCATTCGCTTACAAGCTAAAAATATCGGCCCCCACGCGCAACTTGATGTCGATTTTCGCGATTATGCCGATAGCCTGTTTTTAATTTCAGGAGATACGGGATCGGGTAAAACAACAATCTTTGACTTACTGGTGACAGCGCTTTATTACAACAATGCCCAGTTTAAGATTGGTGATAAGCGTTTTATTGACTTGCGGAGTGAGTTTGCTTCTTTTAGTGCTAAGGAGCCGTCCAGTGTTATCCTGGATTTTAGCCATCGGGGCAAGACCTACCGTGTAGAGAGGTCCTGGACCCCTAAGCGAGTGGCTTGGGATCCCGAACGGTCCTTTAACAGTCTCTTTCGCGACCAGCATCTCTTTTCGGAAATCGTGGACGGCCAGCTGGTTGGCCCCAGCTATACCAAGATCGGGGAAGTGACCCAGGCCATCGAAGACCTGCTTCATCTGAATAAGGATCAGTTTCAACGGATCCTGCTCTTGCCTCAACACAATTTCAAGCGCTTTTTGTTGGCTAATTCCAAGGAGAAGGAGGAAATCCTCCAAACGCTTTTTGATGTGGATTCCTATCAATTTTTAATTGAACAATTAAAAGGAAAACGTAAGCAAGACCGCCAACAGATGGAGGCCAGAGACTTGGAAATGATCTTGTTGGCCCGCAGTGTGGTGGGAGAAGATCTAGCTCTTTTGGGATCAGCGCAAATCCAGGAGGCTATGACAGAGGCCCTTCAAACCTTTGAACAGGAAAAAAAGCAGGGTGAAAGGAAGGTCTTGAACTTGGAAGCGCAGGTTCAGGAGCTCGCTGAGAAATTGGCGGCTTGGAAGCAACGGCAGGACTGGGAGCAAGCCCTAAGCCTCGCCCAAGCAGAGCTGAAACAAGTCGAGACTTCGTATCCAACTTATGAGGTGGATAAGGCTCATCTAGCTTTATTGGATAATCTTGAAGGCGGACAAATTCTTCTAGACCGGCAGGAGCAATTAGACCGGCAGGAAGCAGCCCTAAGCCGCCGAGCGACGCAATTGGAGCAAGACCAGCAGGAACTGGAGGCCTTAAACCAAACTTATGTGACGGAGCAAGCAGATCTGGGTCAGGAAGATGAAGAGGAACTCCGAAGGCAGATTGCAGAGCTGGAAGGTGCTTACCAAAAATTGCTGGACCGGCAGCAATTAAGCCAGCTCCTGGCCAGCAAACAGGATGAGCTGGGGCAGTTGCAAGACCAGCAACTGGCCTTGCAACAGGAACTAGAGGCCAGTCAGGAAGCGGTAGCACAATTAGAAACCGGTCTACAGTCGCTTAGCCAGAAACCGGTGAGCTGGAATCAATTGGTGGACTATCAGCAGCGCCACCATCAACTCCTTCAGCAGGATCAGAGGATCAAGGCACAAGAAGCCGAACTGGCTCAGCTCCAGTCCCAGCTCGAGGAAGTCCAGCTCCAATTGGAGAACCTGCCCCAGTCTAGCGACCACCACGCCTTTCAGCACCAACGCTTGGCCTACGCTGTAGACTTGGTTCGCGGTCAAACCCATTTGAATGAGCCCTGCCTGGTGTGTCACAATCAGGTGACCGAGCTACCTCAGACGTCAGCTGCAGGGATGGAAGCCGACTTTGTGCAGGCAGAACTGGCTTATTATGGGCAGAAAGCTCAGCTAGCCCATTTAGGGGAGAGCCAAACAAAACTGGAGCAGCAATCTGCCCAGGTCTTGAGCCGGTTAGAAGAGCTGCAGGCAGTTTATCAAACAGCCTTGAGCGACTTTGCTACTGATTTAGAGACGGATCAGATTAATCTCACAGGTCTTGCGCAGGCTCTTCAAGCCTACCAAACCAGCTTGGAAAGTCAGCTTAAGCAGGTAGAAAATCTGCGGCAGGAAAAAGAAACAGCCTTGCTCCGCCAAAATCAGCGATTGCTCAACCTTCAGGAAATCAGCTTGCGAATGGACCACACAGGCCAACAAATCCAAGAGAACTCCCGAGCTCTAGAAAAATTGGAAATGCAGATTGGCACTCAAACAATCCAAGAAGTTGAAGTCGCTTTAAAAAACGAGCAGGAGCGGTTGAAGCAGTATCAAACTGCCAAAGCAAGGCTAGCGCAGCTAGAACTGCAGCTAACGGCTCATAGACAGGCTTTTGAAACCAGACAAGAACAGTATGCAGAAACGCTCCAGTCTCATCAAGAAGCACAGGCCAAGAATCGATCAGCCTTGCTTAAGCTGCAAGAAGATTTCTTGCCACAAGTGGAACTGGCGGCCTTTCTAGACATCCTCCAAGAAGTCCCTTTGCGTGGACAATTGCGGCAAAAAATTACTCAATTTGAAGGTCGCCTCCAGGAAATCCAGCATGAACTTAATCGGCTCCAAAGCCAGGAACCACCAAGTCTTTCATTGGACAATCCGCAGGAGCAGGAAGCTCGCTTAGCTCAATTGCAGTCGGATTTAAGCTTGGAGCAGGAGGCTCTGATTCTCATCGTGAGCCGGATTGACCATGCCCTAACGGTTGAGCAACAGTTGACAGCCCTAACTGAAAATCAACTTGAAAGCCAGTTGCTGTATGAACAGTTGGATCAATTGGTACAGGTTCTAGCCGGTCAGACTGAGAGTCGGTTAGATATTAAAGGTTATGTTTTGCAGCATTTTTTCAATCAAATTGTCGAAGTGGCCAACGAGCGCTATTACCAAGATTTCTCACAAGGGCGCTATCAATTTGTATTGAATGCTCAAAAAACATCCGGTCGTAGTCTTTCCGGCTTAGAACTGGACGTTTTGGACAAGGAAGTGGGGCAATTACGACCGGTCTCCACACTCTCTGGAGGAGAAAGTTTTTTGGCTAGTATGGCCTTGGCTCTGGCAACCTCTGATGTCATTCAGGAAAGTAAGGGAGGCATCGAACTAGAAGCTCTCTTTATTGATGAAGGGTTCGGAAGTCTGGATCAGGAAACCCTGTTGGTGGCACTCGATGTTTTGGAGAGCCTGGGCCGTAGTGGTCGAATGATCGGTTTGATTTCCCATGTGGAGGTGATGAAACAAGGGATCTCCAAACAGATCTTGGTGGAAAAGCAGGGCTCTGGTCGGAGCTCTTTAAAGCAGGTCTCGCTCTAATCTCTGAAATTTTTCATAATTTTTTTCAATCCTCTAGGATAACGTTTGGAAACGCTGCCAGATTGTGGTATACTGAACTTGAAATAAATTAAAGGTAGGACTCGAACTATGAGTAAAATTGTTGTCATTGGTGCTAACCACGCTGGTACAGCCTGTATTAATACAATGCTAGACAACTTCGGTGACGAAAACGAAGTTGTTGTTTTCGACCAAAACTCCAATATTTCCTTCCTCGGATGTGGAATGGCGCTTTGGATCGGAAAACAAATTGATGGTCCAGAAGGTCTCTTCTATTCCAATAAAGAAACCTTGGAATCTAAGGGTGCTCGCATCTACATGGAATCTCCAGTTCTGTCTGTCGACTATGACAAAAAAGAAGTGACCGCTCTGGTTGATGGCAAAGAGCATGTAGAATCTTACGAAAAATTGATCTTCGCAACTGGTTCGCAACCAATCATCCCACCAATTAAAGGAGTTGAATTGGTCGAAGGTAGCCGTGAATTTAAAGCAACTCTTGAAAACCTTCAATTTGTCAAACTTTACCAAAACTCTGCAGAAGTGATTGAACGTCTAGAAAATAAAGACATCAAACGGGTTGCTGTTGTTGGTGCTGGTTATATTGGTGTGGAATTAGCGGAAGCCTTCGAACGTGTTGGTAAGGAAGTAGTTCTAATTGATATTGCTGAAACCTCCCTCAATGGTTACTATGACCGCGAGCTTTCTGACATGATGAACAAGAACTTGGAAGATCATGGAATCCGTTTGGCTTATGGTCAAACTGTTCAGGCTGTTGAAGGCGACGGTAAGGTTGAGCGCATTGTTACAGACAAAGAAACCTTCGATGTCGATATGGTAATCTTGGCTGTTGGTTTCCGTCCAAATACAGAACTTGGTGCTGGTAAAATCGAGCTCTATAAGAATGGTGCCTTCCTTGTTGATAAGAAACAAGAAACCAGCATTCCAGGTGTTTACGCAGTTGGAGACTGTGCAACCATCTTTGATAACTCTCTTGGTAAACCAAGCTACATCGCTCTTGCATCCAATGCTGTTCGTTCCGGTATCGTTGGTGCCTTCAATGCAACTGGCCATGAACTAGAAGGAATTGGTGTGCAAGGTTCAAACGGTATCTCTATCTATGACTTGAAGATGGTTTCAACTGGTTTGACTTTGGAAAAAGCAAAAGCTGCTGGTTTTGATGCTGTTGAAACAGGCTTTAGCGACCTTCAAAAACCTGAATTTATCAAACATGACAATCACGAAGTTGTCCTTAAGATTGTTTACGATCGTGAATCGCGTGTGATTCTTGGAGCCCAAATGGCCTCTAAAGAAGATATGTCAATGGGAATCCATATGTTCTCCTTGGCGATTCAAGAACACGTAACCATTGATAAATTGGCTCTGACCGATATCTTCTTCTTGCCACACTTCAACAAACCGTACAACTACATTACAATGGCTGCTCTCTTAGCTGAGAAATAAGCCTTTGGAAAAGACTTGGAAAAATCTTCCAGGTCTTTTCATTTTGCTCTGCAACTTTCAAAAAACGAACTTTCTTATCTTGTCAATGACTTTCTGTTGACAATTTTCGGACAATTCTGTATGCTATTTCTGGAAAGGTCGGTTTTTAGGTCTTGTCCATGTCTAGCCTTGATTGGCAAATATTTTTTGAGGTGCAGTCATGTTGAATGAATTTCCCATTTTTGATTACGAAGATATTCAATTAATTCCAAACAAGTGTATTATCTCTAGCCGCTCGCAGGCAGATACTCAGGTCACTTTTGGCAAGCATAGCTTTAAGCTACCCGTAGTTCCAGCCAATATGCAGACCATTGTCGATGAGGAGTTGGCGGAGAAGTTGGCGCGTGAAGGTTACTTCTACATCATGCATCGTTTTGATGAAGCAGCCCGTATTCCCTTTATTCAAAAAATGAAGGAGCAGGGTCTGATCTCCTCGATTTCTGTGGGGGTAAAAGACTATGAGTATGATTTTGTCAGCCAACTCAAGGACAATGTCCCAGACTACATCACCATCGACATTGCTCACGGTCATGCCGACAGTGTCATTAAGATGATTCAACACATCAAAAAAGAATTACCTGAAACCTTTGTTATCGCAGGAAATGTTGGAACACCAGAAGCTGTTCGTGAATTGGAAAACGCAGGAGCAGATGCAACCAAGGTTGGGATCGGACCAGGTAAGGTCTGCATTACCAAGGTAAAAACCGGTTTTGGAACAGGAGGCTGGCAGTTAGCTGCTCTCCGCTGGTGTGCCAAAGCAGCTCGAAAACCAATTATCGCAGATGGTGGAATTCGGACCCATGGGGATGTTGCCAAATCGATTCGTTTTGGTGCGAGCATGGTGATGATCGGTTCCCTCTTTGCTGGCCATACTGAAAGTCCAGGTCAGTTAATCGAAGAAGATGGCCAAGTCTTTAAGGAATATTATGGCTCTGCTTCCCAGTTCCAAAAAGGCGACTACAAAAATGTTGAAGGGAAGAAAATTCTTCTTCCGGCTAAAGGATCCATCTTTGCAACCCTAAAAGAAATGCAGGAAGACCTTCAAAGTTCGATTTCCTACGCAGGTGGTCGTGATCTTGAAAGCCTTCGTAAGGTTGATTATGTGATTGTTAAAAATTCCATTTGGAATGGTGACAGTTTGTAAGAAAGGAAAACCAAGTCCGACTGGACTTGGTTTTCCTTTGAACCAGCTATTCTCAACAGCTCTCTTTTGGTATACCTATACTCATTGAACGTTAAATCCTGCGAGAGTTCGGATTTTGGTGATCCGTGTAAGCCTATTGAAATGGAGGTGGCGTTTTGCGTCCAACCGATTCGAATATAGAAAAAGTGCAAGTCTTTTTTCAAATCTTTTTACCGATTTTAATCTATCAGATGGCTAATTTTTCGGCTTCTTTTGTCGATACCATAATGACAGGCCAGTATGGGACCTTAGATTTAGCGGGGGTGGCCATGGCTACTAGTATTTGGCATCCGCTCTTTACACTAGTAACGGGAATTATCTCGGCCTTGGTGCCGATTATTGGTCATCATTTGGGGCAGGGGCAGAAAGATAAGGTTGTAAGGGATGTCTGGCAATTTATTTATCTGTCTTTGATCTTAGCGATCCTTTTCTTTATCATCATTGGTTTTGCTGCACCGCTTTTATTGGAAAATTTAGGCTTGCAAGCAGAGGTATTGAAGGTAGGCAAAGATTATCTCCACTTCATGCTGCTGGGGATTTTACCCTTGCTGTTGTTTAGTGTTTTCCGGTCGTTTTTTGATGCCTTGGGATTAACCAAATTGTCCATGTACCTCATGTTGCTGCTTTTGCCCTTTAATGCCTTTTTTAACTATTTGTTAATCTATGGAATCGGTCCGCTTCCGGAATTGGGAGGAGCAGGGGCGGGCTTAGGAACGTCTCTTGCCTATTGGGCCTTATTAGTGGTAGTTGTGGGGGTCATGCTCTGGCATCCGCAAATCAAATCCTATGGTGTTTTGCAACCCCAAGGGCTTTACTTGCCGGCTTTCAAAGAAGGCTGGTTGTTGGGTTTGCCGATTGGGGGAGCTGTTTTTGTTGAATCTGCCATATTTGCAACAGTTGGTTTCTTTATGGCTCGTTTTTCTTCCGAGGTGATTGCTAGTCACCAGGCGGCCATGAATTTTTCGAGTTTGATGTATGCTTTTCCGCTTAGTATTTCCATGACTATGGCCATTATTATTTCTTATGAAAGAGGAGGGAAGCGGCAGTCCGATGTGCTGGCCTACAGTCGGATTGGACGGCTGATTGCGATTCTCTTTGCGGGAGTAACCCTGACTTTCCTCTATGTTTTCCGTGATCAAGTGGCAGCTCTTTATGGCAAGGATCCAGAATTTATCCGCTTAAGCAGTAATTTTTTGGTCTATGCCCTCTTTTTCCAATTTGCGGATGCCTTGGTATCCCCTGTTCAAGGTATTTTACGAGGCTATAAGGATACAAGTTATCCCTTTGTCATCGGGCTCATTAGTTATTGGGGGATTGCCCTTCCTTTGGGGTATCTCTTGGATAGTGGATTTCAGTTGGGGCCGGATGCTTACTGGATTGGCTTAAATATCGGATTATGGGCCTGTGCCTTCCTCTTACCTTGGCGGATGGCCTCAGTTCAAAAACGCTAGCCCTAAGGATACTTAAAAACGATAGTTGTGCGACTGTCGTTTTTAAGTGTTTCTTATTTGGTTTTCATTTGCCCTTGGGGATAATAGGTTCCCTCAGGTAGGTCTTGAATAAAGACATGGATGGCTTCCTTGATAGCTCCTGTATGTTTCATAAGGGCACCTCTAAAAACCAGAAGTATTCCGTCATATAAAAAAAGAAGGGACTCTTGTCCTCTAATTTCCAGCAAAAG
>NZ_JAOBSU010000034.1:0-15141 GCF_025447695.1 Streptococcus danieliae
CCGAACCCGACCTAATCAACCTTGCGGGGGTGGGACTACGAACTAATTTTGAAAAAAATTAGTTCTGTCCCACTCCCCTCTTTTTATTTTTCTTCTATATAATTAGAAAAAATGATGGTCTAAAAACTTTTAAAAAAAATCGTAGCATTTCCCTTGCAATGCTCCCGCGCGTGTGGTAGACTATTCAAGTGCTGTAAAAAACACAGTCTTAGCTTTGATACAAGAGGTTGCGACACGCTCGGTTGCACTGCCACGCAAGGCGGTCGGTTTTCTTGAGGAGCTAGCCTATTACTTAAATAGACGAAAAAGGAGAAAAAGATGGCAAACAAAAAAATCCGCATTCGCTTGAAAGCTTACGAACACCGTACACTTGATACAGCGGCTGCTAAAATCGTAGAAACTGCTGGTCGTACAGGTGCTGAAGTAGCGGGTCCAATCCCTCTACCAACAGAACGTAGCCTTTACACAATCATTCGTGCGACTCATAAATACAAAGATTCTCGCGAACAATTTGAAATGCGGACTCACAAACGTTTGATCGACATCATCAACCCAACTCAAAAAACAGTTGACGCTTTGATGAAACTCGACCTTCCAAGTGGTGTGAACGTAGAGATCAAACTGTAATCAAGGAACGAGATCGCGTGATCTTGTCTTGAGCATAAAAAACGCTCGTTAAAAACTTTTTGAAAAAATAGAAAGAAAAGGAACATTTTCTCATGACAAAAGGAATCTTAGGGAAAAAAGTGGGAATGACTCAAATCTTCACTGAATCAGGTGAGTTTATCCCTGTTACTGTTATTGAAGCAGCTCCAAACGTTGTTCTTCAAGTGAAAACAGTTGAAACAGACGGATACAACGCTGTTCAAGTTGGTTTTGACGACAAACGTGAAGTATTGAGCAACAAACCTGCCAAAGGCCATGTAGCGAAAGCTAACACAGCTCCTAAGCGCTTCATTCGTGAATTCAAAAACATTGAAGGCTTGGCAGTTGGTGATGAAATCTCAGTTGACACTTTCCAAGCTGGAGATGTTGTTGATGTAACAGGAACTTCTAAAGGTAAAGGATTCCAAGGTGTTATCAAACGCCATGGTCAATCACGTGGACCTATGTCTCACGGTTCTCGTTACCACCGTCGTCCTGGTTCAATGGGACCAGTTGATCCAAACCGTGTTTTCAAAAACAAACGTTTGGCTGGACGCATGGGGGGTGACCGTGTAACAATCCAAAACCTTGAAATTGTTCAAGTTGTTCCAGAGAAAAACGTTATCTTGATCAAAGGTAATGTACCAGGTGCTAAGAAATCTCTTATCACTATCAAATCAGCAGTGAAGGCTGCTAAATAATTAAGGAAAGGGGAAAACAGTCACAATGGCAAATGTAAAATTATTCGACCAAACAGGTAAAGCAGCTGGCGAACTTGCCTTGAACGATGCAGTATTTGGGATCGAACCAAATGAAGCAGTTGTGTTTGATGTGATTATCAGCCAACGTGCAAGCCTTCGTCAAGGAACTCACGCAGTGAAGAACCGTTCAGCAGTATCTGGTGGTGGCCGTAAACCATGGCGCCAAAAAGGAACTGGACGTGCTCGTCAAGGTTCTATCCGCTCTCCACAATGGCGTGGTGGTGGTGTTGTCTTCGGACCAACTCCACGTTCATACAGCTACAAACTTCCACGCAAAATGCGTCGTTTGGCTCTTCAGTCTGTTTACTCAGCTAAAGTTGCTGAAGACAAGCTTGTAGCAGTTGAAGGTCTTTCCTTCACAGCGCCAAAAACTGCAGAATTTGCAGCTGTTCTTAAAGCACTTAACATTGATTCAAAAGTACTTGTGATTCTTGAAGAAGGAAATGAATTTGCTGCACTTTCAGCTCGTAACCTTCCAAACGTAAAAGTTGCGACTGCAGCAACTGCAAGTGTTCTTGATATCGTGAATAGCGACAAACTTCTTGTTACTAAAGAAGCGATCTCAACTATCGAGGAGGTTCTTGCATAATGAACTTGTATGACGTTATTAAAAAGCCTGTCATCACTGAGAAATCAATGGCTCAAATGGAAGCAGGGAAATACGTATTTGAAGTAGATACACGTGCACACAAACTCTTGATCAAGCAAGCTGTTGAAGCTGCTTTTGAAGGTGTTAAAGTTGCAAACGTGAACACAGTGACTGTGAAACCTAAAGCAAAACGTGTTGGACGTTTCAATGGTTTTACTGCAAAAACTAAAAAAGCTATCATCACACTTACAGCTGATTCAAAAGCAATCGAGTTGTTTGCTGCTGAAGCTGAATAATCTAAGGAGGAAATAGCGTGGGAATCAGAGTTTATAAACCAACTACAAATGGTCGCCGTAATATGACCTCTTTGGATTTCGCTGAAATCACAACAAACAAGCCAGAAAAAACCTTGCTTGTTCCTTTGAAAAACAAAGCTGGTCGTAACAACAACGGTCGTATCACTGTTCGTCACCAAGGTGGTGGACACAAACGTCATTACCGTTTGATCGACTTCAAACGTAACAAAGATGCGGTTGAAGCAGTTGTTAAAACAATCGAATACGATCCAAACCGTTCTGCAAACATCGCTCTTGTACACTACACAGACGGTGTGAAAGCTTACATCATTGCTCCTAAAGGTCTTGAAGTAGGTCAACGTATTGTTTCTGGTCCAGATGCCGATATCAAAGTCGGAAATGCTTTGCCACTTGCAAACATTCCTGTCGGTACTCTTGTACACAACATTGAGTTGAAACCAGGACGTGGTGGTGAGTTGGTCCGTGCTGCTGGAGCATCTGCTCAAGTATTGGGTCAAGAAGGTAAATACACTCTTGTTCGTCTTCAATCTGGCGAAGTTCGTATGATCCTTTCAACTTGCCGTGCAACTGTTGGTGTTGTCGGAAACGAACAACATGGATTGGTTAACCTTGGTAAAGCTGGACGTAACCGTTGGAAAGGTGTTCGCCCAACTGTTCGTGGTTCTGTAATGAACCCTAACGATCACCCACACGGGGGTGGTGAAGGTAAAGCACCAGTCGGACGTAAAGCACCATCAACTCCATGGGGCAAACCTGCTCTTGGACTTAAAACTCGTAATAAGAAGGCTCGTTCTAACAAATTGATCGTACGCCGTCGCAACGAGAAATAATATGGTCTTTTAGTATAAGGCGGCGAGTCGTAGACAGTACTGTCTACGGCAAGACGAGCTAATACAGTAATAAAAGACAAACTCAAAGAGTATAAACACAATTAAACACTATTCCGCCAGCTCGGTAGGGTCAGCAAGAGTTTTCTTGCTCCCAAGCCGTTGTGGTACAGTATTTTAAAGGAGAAACTATAAAAATGGGACGTAGTCTTAAAAAAGGACCTTTCGTCGATGAGCATTTGATGAAAAAAGTTGAAGCTCAAGCGAATGATGAAAAGAAAAAAGTCATTAAAACTTGGTCACGTCGTTCAACGATTTTCCCAAGTTTCATTGGTTACACAATCGCAGTTTATGATGGACGTAAACACGTACCAGTTTACATCCAAGAAGACATGGTAGGTCACAAACTTGGTGAATTTGCACCAACTCGTACTTACAAAGGTCACGCTGCTGACGATAAGAAGACACGTAGATAAGAGAGGAGAACGACATGGCAGAAATGACTTCAGCTAAAGCAATGGCTCGTACAGTGCGTGTTTCACCTCGTAAATCTCGTCTAGTGCTTGATAACATTCGTGGTAAAAACGTTGCTGACGCAATCGCAATCTTGAAATTCACTCCAAACAAAGCTGCTGGTATTATCGAGAAAGTTTTGAACTCTGCAATCGCTAATGCTGAGAACAACTTAGGTTTGGACAAAGCTAACCTTATTGTAAGTGAAGCTTACGCAAACGAAGGACCAACAATGAAACGTTTCCGTCCACGTGCCAAAGGTTCAGCTTCACCAATCAACAAACGCACTTCCCACATCACTGTGGTAGTTGCAGAACAATAAGGAGGTTAACTCGTGGGTCAAAAAGTACATCCAATTGGAATGCGTGTCGGTATCATCCGTGACTGGGATGCTAAATGGTATGCTGAAAAAGAATACGCGGATTACCTTCATGAAGATCTTGCTATCCGCAAATTTATCCAAAAAGAATTAGCAGACGCAGCTGTTTCAACAATCGAAATCGAACGTGCTGTGAACAAGGTTAATGTTTCTCTTCACACTGCAAAACCAGGTATGGTTATCGGTAAAGGTGGAGCAAACGTTGATGCCCTACGTGCTAAATTGAACAAAATGACTGGAAAACAAGTTCACATCAACATCATCGAAATCAAAAAACCTGATTTGGATGCACACCTTGTTGGTGAAGGAATTGCTCGTCAATTGGAGCAACGTGTTGCTTTCCGTCGTGCACAAAAACAAGCTATCCAACGTGCAATGCGTGCTGGAGCTAAAGGAATTAAAACTCAAGTATCTGGACGTTTGAACGGTGCGGATATCGCTCGTAGCGAAGGATACTCTGAAGGAACTGTTCCACTTCACACATTGCGTGCAGATATCGACTACGCTTGGGAAGAAGCAGATACAACTTACGGTAAACTTGGTGTTAAAGTATGGATCTACCGTGGAGAAGTTCTTCCAGCTCGTAAAAACACTCAGGGAGGTAAATAACCAATGTTAGTACCTAAACGTGTGAAACACCGTCGTGAGTTCCGTGGGAAAATGCGCGGTGAAGCTAAAGGTGGAAAACAAGTAGACTTCGGAGAATACGGTCTTCAAGCTACAACAAGCCACTGGATCACTAACCGCCAAATCGAAGCTGCCCGTATCGCTATGACTCGTTACATGAAACGTGGTGGTAAAGTTTGGATCAAGATTTTCCCTCACAAATCTTACACTGCGAAAGCAATCGGGGTTCGTATGGGATCTGGTAAAGGGGCACCTGAAGGTTGGGTTGCACCAGTTAAGCGTGGTAAGGTGATGTTTGAAGTTGCAGGTGTTTCTGAAGAAGTTGCACGTGAAGCTCTTCGTCTTGCTAGTCACAAATTGCCAGTAAAATGCAAATTTGTTAAACGTGAAGAGAAGTAAGGAGAAAGCATGAAACTTGAAGAAATCAAAAAATTTGTTGAAGAACTTCGTGGTCTTTCTTCAGAAGAACTTGCGAAGCGTGAAAACGAATTGAAAAAAGAATTGTTTGATCTTCGTTTCCAAGCGGCTACTGGTCAATTGGAGCAAACAGCTCGTTTGAAAGAAGTGAAAAAGCAAATCGCTCGTATCAAAACAGTTCAATCAGAAGTTAAATAGACTTGGGAAAGGAGAAATCTAACTAATGGAACGTAATCAACGTAAGACCCTTGTTGGACGTGTCGTTTCTGACAAGATGGATAAAACAATCACAGTTGTAGTTGAAACTAAACGTAACCACCCAGTCTATGGTAAACGTATTAACTACTCTAAAAAGTACAAGGCTCATGATGAGAACAACGTTGCTAAAGAAGGCGATATCGTTCGTATCATGGAAACTCGTCCGCTTTCAGCTACAAAACGCTTCCGTCTTGTAGAAGTTGTTGAAGAAGCGGTTATCATCTAATCGAACCGAAAAGGAGAAAAGGTAAATGATTCAAACAGAAACTCGTTTGAAAGTTGCTGATAACTCAGGTGCCCGCGAAATCTTGACAATCAAGGTTCTTGGTGGTTCAGGACGTAAATTCGCCAACATCGGTGATGTTATCGTAGCTTCTGTAAAACAAGCGACTCCTGGTGGTGCGGTTAAAAAAGGTGACGTTGTGAAAGCCGTTATCGTTCGTACTAAAACAGGTGCTCGTCGTGCAGACGGTTCTTACATCAAATTTGATGAGAATGCTGCTGTTATCATCCGTGATGACAAAACACCTCGTGGAACACGTATCTTTGGCCCAGTTGCACGTGAATTGCGTGAAGGTGGCTTCATGAAGATCGTTTCTCTTGCACCAGAGGTATTGTAAGAAACACAAACGATAGTCCCCTGGAAGTTTTCTTTCAGGGTGCCCCTATGGGCGTAAGAATTTAAGGAGAAAAGAATGTTTGTAAAAAAAGGCGATAAAGTTAAAGTAATCGCAGGTAAAGACAAAGGTGTAGAAGCTGTTGTCCTTACTGCCCTTCCAAAAGTTAACAAAGTCATCGTTGAAGGTGTCAACATGGTTAAGAAACACCAACGTCCAAATAACGAACTTCCTCAAGGTGGTATCGTTGAAATGGAAGCTCCAATCCATGTATCAAATGTACAAGTTTTGGATAAAAATGGTGTTGCTGGACGTGTTGGCTACAAATTTGTAGACGGCAAAAAAGTTCGTTACAATAAAAAATCAGGCGAAGTGCTTGATTAATCACGAAGGAAAGGAGAAGTAACATGGCTAATCGTTTAAAAGAAAAATATCTTAATGAAGTGGTTCCTGCTTTGTCTGAGAAGTTCAACTATTCTTCTGTAATGGCAGTTCCAAAAGTAGATAAAATCGTTTTGAACATGGGTGTTGGTGATGCAGTTTCAAACGCTAAAAACCTTGAAAAAGCTGCAGAAGAACTTGCACTTATCTCTGGTCAAAAACCATTGATCACTAAAGCGAAGAAATCTATCGCCGGCTTCCGTCTTCGTGAAGGTGTAGCGATCGGTGCTAAAGTAACCCTTCGTGGTGAGCGTATGTATGATTTCTTGGACAAATTGGTTTCTGTATCACTTCCACGTGTACGTGACTTCCAAGGTGTTCCAACTAAATCATTCGACGGACGTGGTAACTACACACTCGGAGTTAAAGAGCAATTGATCTTCCCTGAGATCAGCTTTGACGACGTTGACAAAACACGCGGTATGGATATCGTTATCGTAACGACAGCGAATACAGATGAAGAGTCTCGCGAATTGCTTGCTGGACTTGGAATGCCTTTCGCTAAATAATTCAGGAGGAACTTAAATTGGCTAAAAAATCAATGATCGCTAAAAATAAGCGTCCTGCAAAGTTCTCTACACAAGCTTACACTCGTTGCGAACGTTGTGGACGTCCACACTCAGTTTACCGCAAATTTAAGCTTTGCCGTGTTTGCTTCCGTGAGCTTGCTTACAAAGGGCAAATTCCAGGCGTAACAAAAGCTTCTTGGTAATAAGAAGATTCTAGCATGATGAACATTGCGAAAAAAGATAATTCAAGTATTAACTGAGAGTTGTCTTTTTCGCTAGGTTCAGAGGGCGGATTCGAGAAATGAGATACAGGTTTCTTGGATTTTTAAAACACGGGCAATAGCCTGTGTGATTATTTGTATCGTTTATGAACTAGCAAGTGACTTGCTCAAACTACTAGTAAGAGGAGAAATCAAACAATGGTTATGACTGACCCAATTGCAGACTTTTTGACACGTATTCGTAACGCTAACCAAGCGAACCACGAAGTTCTTGAAGTACCTGCATCAAAGATCAAAAAAGGGATTGCTGAAATTCTTAAACGCGAAGGTTTCGTGAAAAACGTTGAAGTGATTGAAGATGACAAACAAGGTGTTGTTCGCGTATTCTTGAAATACGGACCAAACGGTGAAAAAGTTATCACAAACTTGAAACGTGTTTCAAAACCAGGACTTCGTGTTTACAAGAAGAGCGAAGATCTTCCAAAAGTCTTGAACGGACTTGGAATTGCAATCGTATCAACTTCTGAAGGTTTGCTTACAGATAAAGAAGCACGCCAAAAGAATGTTGGTGGTGAGGTAATCGCCTACGTATGGTAATCTCTTAGGAGATGATCCAACTCCCATGACCAGCTTGCTGGCCATGGCCCCGTGAAAACTAGTCGCACTGCGGCTCGATAATTTAACAGGAGATAAACATGTCACGTATTGGTAATAAAGTAATCGTATTGCCTGCAGGTGTTGAATTGAACATTGCAGAAAACAACGTGGTTACTGTCAAAGGTCCTAAAGGTGAATTGGTTCGCGAATTCTCTAAGGATATCGAAATTCGTGTGGAAGGAACAGAGGTAACTCTACACCGTCCAAACGACTCTAAAGAAATGAAAACAATCCACGGTACAACTCGTGCCCTTTTGAACAACATGGTTGTTGGTGTATCAGAAGGATTCAAGAAAGAACTTGAAATGCGCGGGGTTGGATATCGTGCACAATTGCAAGGAAGCAAATTGGTTCTTGCAGTTGGTAAATCTCATCCAGATGAAGTAGAAGCTCCAGAAGGAATCACTTTTGAACTTCCAAACCCAACAACAATCGTTGTTTCAGGAATCTCAAAAGAGGTTGTTGGACAAACTGCTGCTTACATCCGTAGCCTTCGTGCACCAGAGCCTTACAAAGGTAAAGGTATCCGTTACGTTGGAGAATTCGTACGTCGTAAAGAAGGTAAAACAGGTAAATAATGAGTGGGACTTGCTTGCAAGTCCACTGATTTACCGATTCTGTGCTTAGCACAAACAAAAAAATAAGAGGTGAAAATTGTGATTTCGAAACCAGATAAAAACAAACTCCGCCAAAAACGCCATCGTCGTGTTCGCGGAAAACTCTCTGGAACTGCTGATCGCCCACGTTTGAACGTTTTCCGTTCTAATACAGGCATCTACGCTCAAGTAATTGATGACGTAGCGGGTGTAACGCTCGCAAGCGCTTCAACTCTTGACAAAGACGTTTCAAAAGGTACAAAAACAGAACAAGCTGCCGTTGTTGGTAAACTTGTTGCTGAACGTGCAGTTGCTAAAGGTATTTCTGAAGTGGTGTTCGACCGCGGTGGATATCTATATCACGGACGTGTTAAAGCGTTGGCTGATGCAGCTCGTGAAAACGGATTGAAATTCTAATAGGGAGGACACTGAAAATGGCATTTAAAGACAATGCAGTTGAACTTGAAGAACGCGTAGTTGCCATCAACCGTGTTACAAAAGTTGTTAAAGGTGGACGTCGTCTACGTTTCGCAGCTCTTGTAGTTGTTGGTGACCGCAATGGCCGTGTTGGATTTGGTACTGGTAAAGCTCAAGAAGTTCCAGAAGCAATCCGTAAGGCTATCGAAGATGCTAAGAAGAACTTGATTGAAGTTCCTATGGTTGGTACAACAATTCCTCACGAAATCACATCAGAATTTGGTGGAGCTCGTGTATTGTTGAAACCAGCTGTCGAAGGGGCTGGAGTTGCTGCTGGTGGTGCTGTTCGTGCCGTCATCGAATTGGCAGGTGTTGCAGATATTACATCTAAATCACTTGGTTCAAACACTCCAATCAACATCGTTCGTGCAACTGTTGAAGGATTGAAACAATTAAAACGTGCTGAAGAGGTTGCTGCTTTACGTGGTATCTCAGTATCTGACTTGGCATAAGAAAGGGGATAAAATGGCTCAAATTAAAATTACTTTGACTAAGTCTCCAATCGGACGCAAGCCAAACCAACGTAAAACGGTTGTTGCCCTTGGACTTGGCAAATTGCACTCTTCTGTTATCAAAGAAGATAATCCAGCTATCCTTGGAATGGTAAACACCATCTCTCACTTGGTAACTGTAGAAGAAGTTAAATAAGAACATCATGGCTAAGTCGCAAAGAAGAATCTTTGCGACTTACAAGCCATTTAGACAAGCGAGTTTTTGTAAAAGTTTCCGTTTTACAAAAGCGCTAGCCCGTGACAGTGGTCACTAAAAAAGGAGAAAAAACAGAATGAAACTTCATGAATTGAAACCAGCAGAAGGCTCTCGTAAAGTTCGTAACCGTGTAGGTCGTGGTACTTCATCCGGTAACGGTAAAACTTCAGGTCGTGGACAAAAAGGTCAAAAAGCTCGTAGTGGTGGTGGCGTACGTCCAGGATTTGAAGGGGGACAAACTCCATTGTTCCGTCGTTTGCCAAAACGTGGTTTCACAAATATCAACCGTAAAGAATATGCGATTGTCAACCTTGATCAATTGAACGTCTTTGAAGACGGTGCAGAAGTAACACCAGTTGTTTTGATCGAAGCTGGAATTGTGAAAGCTGAAAAATCAGGTGTTAAAATCCTTGGTAACGGTGAGTTGACTAAGAAATTGTCTGTGAAAGCAGCTAAATTCTCTAAATCAGCAGAAGAAGCAATCACAGCCAAAGGTGGATCAATCGAGGTTATCTAAGAAACGATAGAGAGGTTACTCTATGTTCTTTAAAATTTTAAGGGATTCCTTAAAAATTAAGCAGGTCCGGACCAAGATTTGGATGACTCTTTTTATCCTCCTTGTCTTTCGCGTTGGAACCCATATTACGGTTCCAGGTGTGAATGCCCGGGTCCTTGCGGACTTGTCTCAATTGTCCTTCTTAAATATGTTGAGTTTGGTATCAGGGAACGCCATGCAGAACTTTTCAGTTTTTGCCTTGGGTGTTTCGCCTTATATCACTTCATCCATCGTTGTTCAACTACTCCAAATGGATATCGTTCCAAAGTTTGTGGAGTGGGGAAAACAAGGTGAGGTTGGACGACGAAAACTGAATCAGGCTACGCGTTATATTTCCCTGGTGTTAGCTTTTGTACAATCGATTGCGATTACAGCAAGTTTTAATACCTTGTCCAATGCCCAGTTGGTACCAACACCGAACTGGCAAACCTATCTCTATATTGGGTGTATTTTGACAACAGGAAGTATGATTGTGGTTTGGTTGGGAGAGCAAATCTCTGACAAAGGGTATGGAAATGGTGTTTCCATGATTATCTTTGCCGGGATTATCTCTGCAATTCCACGAACAATCTCTGGTCTTTATGAAGATTATTTCATCAATGTTCCAGCGGATCGTTTGCAGAATTCAACGATTTTCATTGCTTCAGTAGCCTTGGCTGTTCTGGCGATTATTTATTTTACAACCTTTGTACAGCAGGCTGAATATAAAATCCCGATCCAGTATACGAAATTGGCCCAAGGGGCTTCTTCTAGTTCTTACCTTCCCTTGAAGGTTAACCCAGCAGGAGTTATCCCGGTTATCTTTGCCAGTTCGATTACAGCTGCACCTGCCGCCATTGTCCAATTTATGATTTTAAGTGGGAATGATGCAGCCTGGGTAAGGAATATCCAAAATCTCCTGTCGACGGATATGCCGTCAGGAATCGCCATGTATGCATTGCTCATTGTCCTCTTTACCTTCTTTTATACCTTTGTGCAGATTAACCCTGAAAAAACTGCTGAAAACTTGCAGAAGTCTTCAGCCTATATTCCAGGAGTTCGCCCAGGCAAGGGAACAGAGGTTTATATGTCCAAGCTCTTGCGTCGCTTAGCGCTTGTCGGCTCACTCTTCTTGAGTTTCGTTGCTATTATCCCAATCGTTGCTCAAAACGTATTCGGTTTGGCCGAAGCCGTAGCCTTGGGAGGAACCAGTTTGCTGATTTTGATTTCAACAGCTATTGATGGAATCAAGCAGTTGGAAGGGTATCTTCTGAAGCGCCGCTATGTTGGCTTTATGCATACAGATACAGAATAGAATTCAGAGGATATCAGCTGAGGCTGATTCCTCTCTATTTTGTTTTTTACTAAGTTTATCAAGCGATTGATAGATTTAGTGGAAAACAAAAAGGAGAAAAGACATGAATCTTTTGATTATGGGCTTGCCAGGTGCCGGAAAAGGGACTCAAGCAGCTAAAATGGTCGAAGAATTTGGCCTTGCTCATATTTCTACAGGTGATATGTTCCGTGCAGCTATTGCAAATGAAACGGAAATGGGCTTGTTGGCAAAATCCTATATGGATCAAGGCCAATTGGTTCCAGATGAAGTAACCAATGGAATTGTGAAAGAGCGTCTTCAACAAGCAGATATTGCAGAGAAGGGCTTCCTTCTAGATGGCTACCCAAGAACTATCGAACAAGCTCATGCGTTGGATCAAGCGCTCGAGGAGTTACAGATTTCCTTGGACGGTGTCATCAACATTGATGTCGATCCAAGCATTCTTTTGGAACGATTAAGTGGTCGTTTTATTTGTCGGACCTGTGGAGCAACCTACCACAAGGTGTTTAATCCAACAACTGTTGAGGGGACTTGCGATAACTGTGGTGGACATGACTTCTATCAACGAGAAGATGATAAGCCAGAAGCGATCAAAACTCGTTTGGATGTGAATATTGCTCAAGGTCAACCGATTATTGAACACTATACTGCCAAAGACATGGTCTTTGATATCCAAGGAGATCAAGAAATTGAGCAGGTTTTTGCAGATATTCAAGCAGCCGTAGAAAAAATCAAATAATCTACACTTTGTATCTTGCAATAAAACATTCTTAGTGGTACACTAGTTAGGTTCTGACTTATAATTGTCCCTCTATACCCAGAGGACGTAAATCGAAATTTAGGGAGGTACTTTTGCGTGGCAAAAGACGATGTGATTGAAGTTGAAGGTAAGGTAGTCGATACCATGCCAAACGCAATGTTTACGGTTGAACTTGAAAATGGCCATCAGATTTTAGCAACAGTTTCTGGTAAAATTCGTAAAAATTATATTCGTATTTTAGCGGGAGACCGTGTGACAGTCGAGATGAGCCCATACGATTTGACTCGTGGACGGATCACCTACCGCTTTAAATAAAGGAAAAAATTGGAGGATTAAGAAATGAAAGTAAGACCATCAGTTAAGCCAATTTGCGAATACTGTAAAGTTATTCGTCGTAATGGTCGTGTAATGGTTATTTGCCCTGCAAATCCAAAACACAAACAACGCCAAGGTTAATAATCAGTTATTAGAAAGGAGAAAACATGGCTCGTATTGCTGGAGTTGACATTCCAAATGATAAACGTGTAGTTGTATCACTTACTTATGTTTACGGTATCGGACTTCCAACTGCTAAGAAAATCCTTGCTGCTGCAGGTGTTTCTGAAGACGTTCGTGTTAAAGATCTTACACCAGATCAAGAAGACGCTATCCGTCGCGAAGTTGATACAATCAAAGTTGAAGGTGACCTTCGTCGTGAAGTAAACTTGAACATCAAACGCTTGATGGAAATCGGTTCTTACCGTGGTATCCGTCACCGTCGTGGACTTCCTGTCCGTGGACAAAACACTAAAAACAATGCTCGTACTCGCAAAGGTAAAGCTGTTGCGATTGCAGGTAAGAAAAAATAATATAGGAGGTAAACAGTCTTGGCTAAACCAACACGTAAACGTCGTGCGAAGAAGAATATCGAATCTGGTATTGCTCACATCCACGCAACATTCAATAACACTATCGTTATGATTACCGATGTACACGGAAATGCAATTGCTTGGTCATCAGCTGGTGCACTTGGTTTCAAAGGTTCTCGTAAATCTACTCCATTTGCTGCTCAAATGGCTTCAGAAGCAGCTGCTAAATCTGCGCAAGAACATGGTCTTAAATCTGTCGAAGTTACAGTTAAAGGTCCTGGTTCAGGTCGTGAATCTGCTATCCGTGCACTTGCTGCAGCAGGTCTTGAGGTAACTGCTATCCGTGACGTTACTCCAGTACCTCACAATGGTGCCCGTCCTCCAAAACGTCGTCGTGTATAATTGATTTTAAATTTACACAGCTTTTCGTTTTAAGAGGGAGTATAACATGATTGAGTTTGAAAAACCAAATATAACAAAAATTGATGAAAATAGTGATTACGGCATGTTTGTTGTTGAACCGCTTGAACGTGGTTACGGAACAACACTTGGCAACTCCCTTCGTCGTGTCTTATTGGCCTCCCTTCCAGGAGCAGCAGTAACATCGATCAATATTGATGGTGTATTGCACGAATTTGATACAGTTCCAGGTGTCCGTGAGGATGTTATGCAAATTATCCTCAACGTCAAAGGAATTGCTGTTAAATCACTCGTTCAAGACGAAAAGATGATTGAATTGGATGTTAAAGGTCCTGCTGTGATTACAGCTGGTGACATTTTGACAGACAGTGATATCGAAATTGTCAATCCAGATCATTACCTCTTTACCATTGGTGAAGGAGCAAGTTTCAAGGCTCGTATGACTGTTCGTACCGGTCGTGGATATGTTCCTGCTGATGAAAACAAGATGGATAATGCACCGGTTGGTACATTGGCGGTAGACGCAATCTACACACCAGTGAAAAAAGTCAATTACCAAGTTGAACCTGCTCGTGTAGGTAGCAATGATGGTTTTGACAAATTAACACTCGAAATCATGACCAATGGAACAATTATTCCAGAGGATGCTCTCGGTTTGTCTGCTCGTATTTTAAATGAGCACTTGAATCTATTTACTGATCTTACTGAAGTTGCTAAAGCAACTGAAGTGATGAAAGAAGCAGATTCAACTTCTGATGTCCGCGTCTTGGAACGCACAATTGAAGAATTGGATCTATCTGTTCGTTCTTACAACTGTTTGAAACGTGCAGGCATCAATACAGTATATGATTTGACTGAGAAAACTGAAGCTGAAATGATGAAAGTGAGAAACCTTGGCCGTAAGAGTCTTGAAGAAGTTAAATTTAAACTTCATGATCTAGGTCTTGGTCTAAAAGAGAAATAGAGGAGGAAATAATGGCTTACCGTAAATTAGGACGCACAAGTTCACAACGTAAAGCGATGCTTCGTGACCTTACAACTGATTTGCTCATTAACGAATCAATCGTAACTACAGAAGCTCGTGCAAAAGAAATTCGTAAAACAGTTGAAAAAATGATTACCCTTGGTAAACGTGGTGATTTGCACGCACGTCGTCAAGCAGCTGCTTTCGTACGTAACGAGATCGCAAGTGAAGTATACGATGCAGAAAATGATAAAATCGTTACTACAACTGCACTTCAAAAATTGTTCTCAGACATCGCTCCACGCTATGCTGATCGTAACGGTGGATACACTCGTATCTTGAAGACTGAACCACGTCGTGGTGATGCAGCCCCAATGGCGATTATCGAACTCGTTTAAAATCATCAATTTTGTTGAGTGTTATGATGATGGAGTCGCTTGACTCTTAGTCTAGCTCTGGTCTAGCACCAGGATTTTCCTGGTGCTAACACTCATCATTAAGATGATTGACGCTTGTTTACGCAAAGGTTCTTGAAAAGAACCCTGGCGTAAGCAGGCGTTTTTTTGTAGATGGAAGACTGTTAGATGGCTGGTAGGTGGCGAAGCACCCTAGTTGGGTACTGAATCTGTCCAGAATCATTCCCGTTGTCTCTGATCCGAGGTATACCAAGGGAATAGAAGAGTATAAAAAGAAAAATCGCCACGGTAAAGTAGCGATTT
>NZ_JAOBSU010000035.1:0-15008 GCF_025447695.1 Streptococcus danieliae
AACCCTGCGATTGATACATTTTAATCCATCTTTGAATAGTACTCCTGTCAACACCATATTGACGAGCCAGCTCGGAATTAGAAGCTTTACCTTTGAGGTATTGGGTTACCGCCTCTAGTTTATCTTCAAAACTAATTTTACTTTTCCGGGACATAATAAAAATCCTACTTTCGTAAACAGTACTTTATTTATTTGTACTGTCTACTTAAGTAGGACTATATCAGTAGGGGGGAAGAGGCAAGAGTTTATGTCCTTGTTCTTCGCACAGTTGCTGCTTCAGAAATACTGCCAATATTCTCACAATATGCAAGAACTTTTTCACGAAAATCTACTGAATATGCCATAAAAATAGTATAGTACAAAGTGTGCGGTTTCTGTTTCATTCTACTATACAAGGCAGCGAGTCATAGACAGCTCAAAAGCTACGGGGGAGGCTTTGAGCTTGGTGACAAAACTTTCGAAGAAAGTTTCAAAAAAGTACGGCAAGACGAGCTAACGCAGTCATAAAATATAGGGGACCTCTAAAAACCCCAGTTTTTCTTCAAATTGAATCACTCAAACCTTGATAAATCAACATTTAGATTTTCAGAAATTTAGTTTTTAGAGGTGCCCTATAAACAAAACCACTCTACCAGGAGTCAGCTCATCTCGTTCTCCTTTTAGAGTGGTTTCTTTTTGCTTATTAGACTTCCTGCAAAACAGTGACAGAACCTAAGATTTATCGGAATCATCACTTGAAAAAGACTGAGTTACAAAATGTTTCAGTGTGGTTGTGCGATGTCTCTTGCTGAGAAATGGGATTTAATACATTAGTTCCGCAGGAAGTCTATTATTTTGGATACATTTTAAATTGTAGGAATAGATCGTTATAGATTCCAAGCCATTTAGGGCCAAGGTTTTGATAGACCTCCAGATTTTGTTTGGCTTCTTCCGTTGGATAAAAAGCCTGGTCTAAACGCATTTCATCTGGTAGTTCGGCCTGGGCAGTTAGATTAGGAGTGGAATAGCCGATGTATTCCGCATTCTGTAACGCTACATCTGGTTGCAACATAAAATTAATAAAGGCATAGGCTGCTTCCCGGTTCTTGACCGTATGTGGAATGACAATGTTGTCAAACCACAGATTCGAACCTTCTGGCGGCACTACATAATGCAAATGTTCATTCTCATCCAACATCTGTCTGGCTTCACCAGAGAAGGTGACTCCAATTCCAGCATTATTTTGGATCATATAAGTTTTCATTTCATCGGCTACAATCGCTTTGATGTTTGGGGTCAGCTTATAGAGATGGTCTGTAGCTTGATCTAACTCTTTTTGCTTTTGGCTATTAATGGAATAGCCCAGCGAGTTGAGACTCAAGCCCATGACCTCGCGAGCCCCGTCAATTAACATAATTTGATTCTTATAGGCTGGATTCCACAAGTCTGCCCAGTGCTGAGGAGCTTGATCAATCAACTGATCGTTATAGACAATCCCCAGGGTCCCCCAGAAATAGGGAATGGAATAGGCGTTTTGGGGATCAAAACTCTGATCCAGCAGAGACGGATCAATGTGCTCGAGACCAGTAATTTTACTGTGATCCAACTTCTCCGCCAAGCCTTCTTGAATCATCTTTTGAATCATGTACTCACTCGGAATCACCAGGTCGTAGGTGGTTCCCCCCTGCTTAACCTTGGTATACATCGCTTCATTGGAATCAAAGGTTTCATATTGAATCCGAATCCCCGTTTCCTCTGTAAAGCGTTTGATCAATTCCGGATCAATGTAGTCTCCCCAATTGTAGATTACCAAAGGCCTTTTTTGCGTCTGGTTCTCCTTGGGTTGCAGCTGCCAGATGATGACTCCTAGGGTTAGGAGGATTAAACCAATTCCCGCTACAAAGCTTATGAGTCGCTTCATTACTCTTCCTCCTTTTGTCTCGAAATAAAATAGAAACCAATAACCAGCAAAATACTGAAGAGGAAGACCAAAGTGGATAGGGCGTTAATCTCCAAGGAAACGCCGCGTCTCGCACGGGAATAGATTTCAACCGCCAGGGTCGTAAAGCCGTTCCCCGTCACAAAAAAGGTCACTGCAAAATCATCCAAGGAGTAGGTAAAGGCCATGAAATAACCCGCAATGATAGCTGGTGTTAGGTAAGGAAAAAGAATTTCTCGCAATACCTGACCTTCAGAAGCTCCTAAATCATAAGCTGCATTAATCATATCTTGGTTCATCTCTTGTAAACGCGGCAAGACCATCAACACGACAATCGGGATGGAAAAGGCGATATGACTCAGCAAAACAGATACAAAACCTAATTGAAAACCAATCAGCGTAAGGAGAATGAGGAAGCTAGCCCCCGTCATAACATCGGGCGCCACCATTAGGATATTGTTAAATCCTAACAAACTAGCCTGCACCGGCTTCTTAGCCTTGTACAAGAGAATGGCCCCAAAAGTTCCAATCAAGGTCGCAATACTAGCCGATAAAAAGGCTAAGAAGAAGGTTTGCGTCAAAATCAGAATCAAGCGCTGATCGGAAAAGAGGGTTTGAAAATGCTCCCAAGTGAAGCCGGTAAAAGCATTCATATCACCGCCAGCATTAAAGGCATAGGCGATCAAATAGAAAATAGGCAGATACAAGAGCGCAAAGACCAGAAAAAGATAGAGATTTGCTAGTTTTTTCATGCTTCTCTCCTCTCTCGCGTTAACCACATGGTTAAGAGCATGGCCACGATCAGCACAACGCCAATGGTTGATCCCATACCCCAGTTTTCCGTAATAAGGAAATGCTGCTCAATCGCTGTTCCCAAGGTAATCACCCGGTTGCCCCCGATCAAACGTGTCAGCATGAAGAGGCTGAGACTCGGGATAAAGACTGCCTGTACCCCTGAACGTACACCTTTCATAGACATGGGGAAAATCACCCACCAGAAGGTTTGCCAGCGACTACCGCCAAGGTCATAAGAAGCATTGATCACCGATTGATCCAACTCATCAAGAGCATTAAAAATCGGCAAAATCATAAAGGGCAATTCAATGTAGGAACTAACTAGCAGGAAGGAAAAATCTGTAAACAGCAACTGCTGGGAGCCAATCCCCATAAAGCTGAGGAACTGATTAACAGCTCCCTCCTGACTCAGAATGCCTAAAAAAGCATAGGCTTTTAACAGGAGGTTGATCCAGGTTGGGAGAATAATCAGTAAGAGCCAGAGTTCCTTATGCTTGAGTTGAGTCAGAAAATAGGCCATAGGGTAACTGATGGCTAGTGTTAAAGCCGTAATCAAACCTGCATATAGGATTGAATTAAAACCCATCCGCAAGTAAGTGGCATTGTCTGCTTGGAAAAAGGTCCGGAAATTATCCAAGGAGAAGGAACCATCATTGGTAAAAAAAGATTGGAAAACAATCAAGACCAACGGGGCTAGTACAAAGAGAAAAATCCACAAGAGGTAGGGAATGGAGAAGAAATTAGCTATCCTTGTCTTCATCGCGTTCCTCCTCGATGGCTTGAATCAACCCAGCTTCTGCCTCCTCTAGATCGACATATTCTTCAATACGTGCATCAAATTCTTCTTCGGTCTCATTCAAGCGCATGATATGAATATCTTCTGGTTCAAAGTCCAAACCAATCACTTCCCCCACAATGGCTTTACGCGTTGAGTGAATCATCCACTCATTGCCAAGATCATCATAGGCAATAATTTCATAATGAACCCCTCTAAACAATTGCGTATCAACAGTAACCTGTAATTTGCCTTCTTCCGGTAGGGTGATTCGTAAATCTTCCGGACGAATCACCACTTCTACTGCTTCTCGAGGACGCATCCCTCCGTCAACGGCTTCAAAGCTGCGACCATTAAACTCAACCAAATAATCTTCAATCATGGTTCCAGGTAGAATATTGGACTCTCCGATGAAGCTGGCTACAAAATGGTTGATCGGCTCGTCATAAATATCGACAGGCGTCCCTGATTGAATAATCTCTCCCTCATTCATGACAAAGATCCAATCACTCATAGCCAAGGCTTCTTCCTGGTCATGGGTTACAAAAACAAAGGTAATCCCCAAGCCCTGTTGCAATTCCCGCAATTCATACTGCATGTCTGTCCGTAATTTTAAGTCCAGAGCAGACAGGGGTTCATCCAGCAAAACAACCCGTGGCTGATTAATAATCGCACGCGCAATCGCTACCCGCTGACGCTGACCCCCTGACAATTTTTGAATGGAGCGTTTTTCATAACCAGACAACTGAACCATCTTCAAGACCTGGCTCACGCGCTCCGCAATTTCTTTTTTATCAACCTTACGAACCTTGAGCGGAAAAGCTACATTGTCAAAGACATTCATATGGGGAAAGAGTGCATAGGATTGAAAAACTGTATGCACATCCCGCTGGTTGATGGGCACATCATTCAGACGTTGGCCATCCAAAAAGATATCTCCAGACGAAGGATCCAAAAGTCCAGCAATCATATTCAGAATGGTTGATTTCCCGGAACCAGAAGCCCCTAACAGGGTATAGAACTTCCCTTCCTCCAACTCAAAATTGATGTCTTTTAAGACCTGGGTTCCTGTATCTTCATAAATTTTGGATACATGCCGAAATTCAATAATTGGTTGTTTCACTCGTAATCTCCAAAAATTCTAACTTCAGGCTCTAAACGCACACCTGCATGTTCTTCTACTCGTTGAATAACATCTTGAATCAGCTGCTCATAATCAGCCGCTGTCCCATCATACCGATTCACCATAAAACCAGCATGTTTGGTCGACACTTCAACACCACCAATACGATAACCCTTTAAATCCGCTTCCGAAATCAATTGACCTGCAAAATGCCCCGGTGGACGTTTAAAGACAGAACCACAACTTGGATATTCCAAGGGTTGCTTCAATTCCCGCAAATGCGTCAGCCGCTTCATCTCCTGCTCAATCAGTTGATAGTCACCCGGTTTCAAGGAGAATTTAGCCGAGATAATAATATCGCCGGTCTCCTGAATAGCCGAATGGCGATAGCCAAAACGCATATTGCGATTGTCTAATGTCTTAATTTCGCCCTCTTTGGTTAAAATCGTACAAGACTCTAAAACATGACCAATTTCACCACCATAGGCTCCCGCATTCATGAAAACAGCTCCACCAACGCTACCCGGTATCCCACAGGTAAATTCAAAACCGGACAAACTATGATGCAAGGCAATATGAGTGGTCTGGATCAAGTTGGCCCCGGCTTCTGCTTCGATCATATAGCCATCAACAGAGATATGATTCAAATAGTTAAACATGATGACAAAACCACGGACCCCACCATCACGAATAATGATATTGCTCGAATTCCCCAAAACCATCCAGGGAATCTCTTCACGATTGGCCAATTTCACAATCCGCAACAATTCATACTTATTCCTTGGGAAGACCAAATAGTCAACCGGCCCCCCAACTTTAGTATAGGTAAACTCCTTCAAGGGATAGTCAAAACGAATGTCAATCCCTTCAAGCTCAGCTTGGATTTTCTCTCTACTTATCATCGTCTCATCCTTTATTTTTATCAATTCTCATTATACCATCTTTTCCTCTAAAATTGACCGGATTCATAAGAGAGCACACAAGAAAAGACACCTTCTTTAACGCAAAGGTGTCTAAAAAATCATTCTTGCTGTCCTTGAAAGACTTCCCAGATTTTCTGCTGGGGTCTGGCAAAGGGATAGCTTTCAAAATCCTGGGCTGACACCCAGAGACTCCCCTCAGCTAGGTCAGGCATCCCCTTAACCTGTCCCACTTCAAGCGTAATATGCCATTTGCGATGGCTGAAAATATGTTTTACTTCTGGGAAGTTTTGCTCCTGCCAGTCAATTTCAAAGGGATAGTCAGCCTGGAAACGTGACCGTACATCGCTCTCTTTGGCTACTTCCAGAGGAGCTTCAAAAAGGGTTAATTCCTTTTCTTCCTCTACTTCTAGCAAGGGGAAGTGCCAAAAGCCCGCTAAGAGATTGCTGTGGTCATTTTTCTCCAGTAGAAAGTCCCCAGCCTGGTTCTGCAGAATAAAGGCTTTGAGAAAAATCGGCACTGGCTTCTTCTTAGGAGCTTTGATGGGATAGTGATCCATAGTGCCATGTAAATAGGCTGCTGAAAAGTCTTTTACGGGACTCTCATGAGGTCTAGGATTAACAGGTGCCTCAATATCCGACCCTAGATCCATCAAGGCCTGGTTGAAGTCCCCAGGTCTTTGCGGATCAATTAGAACTTCCATCATAGCCTGAAAAACCTTCCGATTGGTTGGGTTCCCAATGTCTAGATCAACTTCGAATAGACGTGCCAAAACCCGCATTACATTCCCATCCACGGCTGGTTCAGGCAAATTGAAGGCAATACTGGCTATTGCCCCTGCTGTATAAGGTCCAATCCCTTTTAAACTTCGGATCTCTTCCATTGTTTCAGGAAACTTCCCCTCATACTTTTCCACCATCGTCTGAGCCGCCACCTGCATATTGCGGACCCGCGAATAATAACCCAGGCCTTCCCAAGTTTTTAATAAGGTATCTTCCTCGGCTGCCGCTAAATCAGGAATGGTTGGGAAGGTCTCCAAAAAGCGCTGGAAATAAGGGATAACTGTGTCAACCCGGGTTTGTTGCAGCATAATTTCGGAAACCCAAATCCGATAGGGATCCGTATTTTCCCGCCAGGGGAGGTCGCGTTTTTCACGGTCATACCAGTCGAGCAGAGCCGACCGGAAGGCCTGGATTTTCTGGTCAGGCCACATATCGATACCATATATCTTTAAATCCATCATATTGCTAGGTCAAATTTCAATTGCGGGCGAACAGGATCATAATCGACCAATTCGAAATCTTCAGCCCGGATATCGTAAAAATTCGTTCCATCTGGTACATTTAAGACCAACTGCGGAGTCTGTTCAGATGCTGTTCGATTCAACAATTCCAGGGCTTGCTCAAACTGATTATCATAAATATGAAGATTGTTTACGAAATAGAAAAATTTACCTGGTTTCCAACCAAAGTGCTTGGCAATCATCATCTGCAGGGCCACATACTGCATGGCATTAATGTGGTGGGCCACCAACATATCATTGGAACGTTGGGTAAGAGTTGCATCCAAATAGAGATCATCACCGACCCGGCGAACATCAAACATGGTTTGAAAGGCACAAGGAAGTAAGCCTCCTGTCTGGTCAAAAGCCTGATAGTCCCAAAGAGAAATCACATTGCGGCGATTCCAGGGATTTTCAGCAAGCTGCTCGAGAACGCGGTCGATAATCTTGTGTTTGTGAACAACAGCTCCATAGCGTTGACCAATTGTTCCTGTTTTGTCTACTTCCCAATCATTCCAGTAGCCCACTCCATACTTGTCATTAAGCAAATCTAAGTCATTGGATTGGTCTTGGTAGATCCAAAAAATCTCTTTAATGGCCGATTTTATGGGAATTGGCCGAAGGCTGGTAATCGGAAATTCGCCCTTGGATAGATCATATTCCGTAAAAGATCCGGTAATGTATTTTGAGTGGGCGGTCCGACCATCCTTGTATTGGGGTCTAGCTTGTTCGCTCATAACCCCTTCCTCTAAAATTTTTCGTATATTACTTTTGAAAATATCGTCTGCGCGTGTCATAGGCTGTCCTTTTTTAATGTAGAAGAGGCTGGATTGTCCCAGCCTCTCTCTTATACTATCATACTGATTATTGAAGAACCAAGGATGCTGCTCCAATAACTCCTGCATCATTGCCCAATTGAGCCAAGGAAAGTTTTGTTGAACTTGCTACTTGAGGGAAGGCATTGGCTTTGAAAACCTCTTCAACTCCGTTCAAAAGAAACTCTCCAGCAGCTGAAACACCACCACCAATGACAATGGTTGATGGGTTTAAGATGCTTGCAATGTTGGCACAGGCAATCCCTAGATAGCGTGAGAAGTTGCGGTAAACAATCAAGGCTAGCTCATCGCCTTCTTTGGCAAGGCCAAAAACAACCTTAGCGGTTACATCATCACCATCATCGATCAACTGTTTCAAACGGGCATCACCTGCATACTCATCTGCATACCGACGAGTTAGGTTGACAATACCAGTTGCCGAAGCCACAGTTTCCAAGCAGCCAGGCTTGCCACAAGTACACATGATTGGTTGGTCAAAATCGACAACGATATGCCCCAACTCACCACCAGCTCCCGCAATTCCGTGAATCAAGTTCCCATCAGCGATAACACCACCACCAACACCGGTTCCAAGAGTCATGAAGACAACATCTGGAGCGTTGCCACCAGCCCCAACCCAACGCTCTCCAAGTGCAGCAACATTGGCGTCGTTATCAATATAGAAAGGAATTCCCAGGGCTACTTCCATTTGCTCTTTGACAAGCTGTGGGGTTTTCCAGTTGAGATTGTAGGCTCCTACAACCGTACCCGCTTGGCGGTCAACCACACCTGGTGAACCCATTCCAATTCCGAGGAAGTTCTCGGCAGTCAAGTTCAATAAGTCCAAATGATGTTGAATAGAAGCAATCATTTCTGGAACAATGTGGCTTCCCTCATCCAAAATATTGGTCTTAATGGACCATTTTTCCTGAATCTCACCCGCTTGGGTTAAAATTGCAAATTTAATGGATGTGCCACCAAGGTCAATACCAATAATTTTCTTCTCCATCTTCAAACTCCTTCTATTTTTATCATGGTTTCAGTATATCAGAATTCATCCTTTCTGAAAAGAGGAAACGTTTGCATTGCTTTAAAAGCTAACCGCTTTCTTTTTACAATAGAGGCTAGAAAAAACTGGGAAATCCCAGTTCCTACCTAATTATTCAAAACTTTCATTAGCTGCACCAGGCCGCTATAGACAAAGGCCGAGGCAACTAGACGGGCGGCAACACCACTACCGACCATGGCATGGTTGATTAAGAAAAAGCCTAAAACCAAGCCCAACAGACTGGACCAAAACAGGTAATTGGATAGAATCGGCACTTCCTTACACATCCCTGCTGATTCAACTAGGCGAATGATAGCAAGTAGTCCAATCCAGCTCCCCAGGAGGATTGGAACCAATAAGGGAAAGCCCAGAAAAGTACCAACAAACAGGTAAGAGCCCAATAAGCACTCCACCCCAACAATCATGGGCAGCCAAATTGATTGGGCCTGACTGGGGAGTCCCTTATAGAAAAAGAGACCACTGATCCCATTCGAAACGAGAACAAGAGCTAGGAGCCAGGAAATCGCCAAAAGGTCTGTTCTTGGATTCCAAAATAGAAAAATCCCGAGGGCGATAGAAACAAAAGCTGCTCCCAAAACTCCCCATTTACTGCCCTGATTCACAAAACTGGCTCCTTTCACTAATGCTCTTTCTACTATATAAATTTCCTAGGTTCTTGTCAAGAAATCGCAACAATCGTCCGCCCTAAATGCTGACCTGCTTTGAGCTTCTGAGCTGTTTCTGTAACCTCTTCCAATCCAATCACTTGAACAAACTCCTCACCTCCCAGCCTCCATTCTTGAGCCAGGAGCGACCAGATTTTTGTCCGTTTTTCAAAATCAATCGCAACAGAGTCAATACCAATCAAGCGGATACCACGCAGAATAAAAGGGAGGACTGTGACATCCAGTTTGAGTCCACCGGCATTGCCACAGGTCGTCACAGCTCCCCCGTAAGCGACTTTCGGTAAAACCTGGGAGAGGACTGGTCCGCCAACAGTGTCCAGAACATAGCGGTGACAGAATTGCTTAGAAAGACAGGCGATTTAACTGATGTAATAACATACTATTTAAAAACTAAATGACTTTAACTCCATCTCAAAATTTTGGTGGGGTTAAAAGATACGACCAGTATGAGAAAGATTGCTTCAATCTGTAAAACAGGCTATCAAATTGTGTATGGAGCGTCATTAGAATTAACGAAGTATGTAAACAATCTGACACCGAGGACTCTCCCTCGAGTATTAGCGAAGGAAGAGAGTATAGGCTTGGCCTTATCCGTACTTTATCATAATGGTCTCGTTGAGGGGATTAACAATAAAATTAAGCTTCTGAAACGCTCTGCTTTTGGCTATCGGAAACATGAACATCTCTTTGCCAGAACTTACTGGATGCAGACTGCCGCTGTCCACTCTATCTAAAGAGCCCTCCTCTCTAAGGAGGGAAGGGACAGAAGGTTTGAACTAGCTATCAGTGTTTTAGATTTTCACAGTGGAGCTGTTAATGTGACCCTGGCTTCTAGAAACTAAAGAGATGCAAGACCCAGTGGTGTAAAGATTCCAAGCCAGCAGGCTTGGAATCGGGGGGAGTCGGAAAACTTCGGTTTCCGACTAAGGCCTGGAACTCGTTAGAGGTCGCTGCCGTCCCCCACCACAGGTCAAGCATCTCATAAAAATTCGAAAGAAGCCAGAGGTCAGACTACTTCATTACAGTTATTAAAAACTAAAAATTATCAAAATCTATGATTATCAGTTTCAGGAATTCCACACAAGAGTAAAAGAACCCTATTTACTCGCTGTTTCAAAAGATGCTAGGTATTCATACCGTTCATACTGGTATAATAAGTCTTCGTTTAACTGATCCAATTCCTGCTGGAGGGGGGCTAGAGCTCCATAATCACTCGCATTATCTTGCATCTGCTGCTCAACCTCTGAGATAGTAGACTCCAAGGCTTCAATCTTAGCTTCAATCCCCTTCCATTCCTGCTGCTCCTGATAGGACATCCGCTTCACAGAAGAGACCTCCCGCTGCTTAACAGCTTTAGGCTGCGCTTCTCTCTTTTGCAGCTGTTCCTGGGTAAACTTTTTCTCATCCAGATAGTCTGTGTAATTTCCAAAATATTCCCGAATTTGCCCGTCTTCAAAGGCTAGTAGCTTATTACTGACCTTATCTAGGAAATACCGGTCATGGCTAACTGTTAAAACAGGACCCGCAAATTGTTGCAGAAAAGCTTCCAGAACGGTGAGGGTCGCAATATCCAGATCATTGGTTGGCTCATCCAGTAGCAATACGTTGGGTTGTTGGATCAAGAGTTTTAACAAGTAAAGACGTTTCTTTTCGCCCCCTGACAACTTCGCAATCACGGTTCCATGGCTAGACCTCGGAAACAGAAACTGCTCCAACAATTCCGAAATACTGACACTACCGTTGGCAGTTTTGCTTTCGGTGGCCACTTGGCTCAAATACTCAATCATCCGCTTGGACTCATCCAAATCCTCTGCCGACTGAGAGAAATAGGCAATTTTGACTGTCTCGCCCCGGACTAGCTCACCAGCTGTTGGCTGCAATTGACCAGCAATCAAGTTCAACAGACTAGACTTACCAACCCCGTTATCGCCAACAATCCCGATTCGATCTCGATTCTGAATCAGGAGACTAAATTGATTGATCAGGGTTTTAGAACCATAACCAAAGCTAAGATCCTTAAATTCCAGAACCTTTTTCCCTATCCGGCTGGTCTCAAACTGAATCTCTAATTGATCCTTGGTTTGATAAGTCGCCATGTCCTTTTTCAAACTCTCAAACCGCTTAATCCGCGCTTCTTGCTTGGTCGCTCTGGCCTGGGGTTGGCGACGCATCCAAGACAGCTCCTGCTTATACAGCTGCTGACGCTTGTGTTGCGCACTGGCCGCCCGTTCCTCTTCATCAGCCTTTTGCGCCACATAGTCCTGGTAATTTCCTTGGTATTCTGCTAATCTCCCTTGATCCAATTCAAAAATGCGAGTAGCGACTTGATCCAGAAAATAACGATCGTGGGTAATAAAACAAACGGTGCTTTGATGATTGGTCAGGTAATTAGCCAGCCAATCGACCATTTCAATATCTAAATGGTTGGTTGGCTCATCCAAGAGCAAGAGATCCGCTTTCCGTAACAAAACCTGGGCCAATTGAACCCGGCGTCGCTGCCCTCCAGACAAGTCATCAATACGAACCTGGGAATCCTCTAAGCCCAATTTTGATAACATTGTCTTGGCCTGGCTTTCCAAGCCCCAAATATCCTGAGCTTCCATTTGGGCCATCAATTGATCCAAGCGGGCTTGCTTGGATTCATCATAGGTCGCCATCAGCTCCTGATAATTTTTGAGCAGGGCCATTTCCTTAGGACGACTAGCCAGGACTGTTTCTAAAATACTCGCTCCTGCTTGAAACTGGGGCTCTTGGGTCAAATAGGCGATTTCATAATCCGTCTTGGTTTGAAAGGGGCTAAGATCGCCATCAAATCCCGCAACACCCGCCAGGACATCCAAGAGACTGGATTTTCCAGTCCCATTTAAGCCAATTAGACCAATTCGGTCTTGGGGGTGGATAATGAAGGACAGGTCTCGAAATAAAACCTTATCGGCCACCGATTTGGTGAGGCCCTCGACAATAAAATCAGTCATCCAGTCGCTCCTTTACAAAGGCCAAAATGGCCGCTTTCTCATTCAATAATTCTCCCGTGACAATGGCCAACTCAACCTCTTTTAAGACTTGGCCCATTCGCGGACCTGGCTGAATCCCTTCTTCCTGCATCAGTGTCCGACCAGTTACAAGAATCTCATGTTTGTCACGGATCGGCAGGACAGCCAGGCTCGTTTCCAAATAGCTATGATCGGTGGTCAAGCCCAGGGCTGCCCGCAAATCCTCCGCCTGATACAGGAGCTCCTCTTGATAGAGGTAGCAATCCCAGGCAGATAGCCGTCCTGCTTCCCGCTTACTGAGAATTTCCAATAGTTGCAATACCTGTTTTTGAAACTCCCGCGAAGTCTTCCAAGCCTTTAAAATCGGAGCGGCTTGCTTATTTGTAAAGTGGTACAGCAAGCCCGCCCAAGCCTGAGCCGAGCTGGTGAAACAGAAATCATCTCTCATTTTTTCTAAAAAAGAAAAGAGGGCTTGAGCTTCGGAGTCAAAACCAGGTAAATAAAGATAGGCTTTGGCTTGAAGAAGCGAGGCCAAACCTCGGGTCCAGGCACCCGTCAACAAGAGTTTTTCAAATTCAATAAAAATCCGTTCAATCGCGATTTTTTCAAGCAAGGGAGCACAGACTGTCATGGCCACAAAGGTCTCGGTCTCAAGCTCAAAATCCAAGGAGGCCTGAAAACGGAAGCCCCGCATAATGCGTAAGGCATCTTCTTGGAAACGCTCAGAAGCCAATCCGACCGCTCGAATGACACCAGTCTGGAGATCTTCCAGCCCCTGGAACAGATCGACCAGGTTCCCCTCAGAATCCAAGGCCAGGGCATTGATGGTAAAATCTCGCCGCTTAAGATCCTCGTCTAGCGACCGGACAAAATGAACTTGACTGGGTCTGCGGTAGTCGACATAAGCCTCCTCAGTCCGAAAGGTCGTAATTTCATATTCCTGTCCGCCCTCCAGCACCAGAACAGTCCCATGCTCAATCCCAACATCCACCGTACGCTCAAATAGCTCTTTGATTTCCTGGGGATAAGCGGAAGAAGCAATATCCACGTCATGGATGGGATGATTCAAAAGTACATCCCGTACGCATCCACCAACAAAATAGGCCTGATAACCAGCCTCTTGAATTTTTCTTAATATAGGCAAAGCCTTCTGAAATTCAGAAGGCAAACTTGTTAATTTCATAGATTTCGTCCATTTACACTCGAGGTAGGAAACCAACAGCGACACTACCTGCTCCTAGATGGGTTCCAATCACACTACCGAAGGTCACTAAAGGCAGCTCACCCGTCACACCAGCTTCCTGCAGCAGGGTTCGCAATTGGAGGGCTTTTTCTTCGCAGTTAGCATGAATGACTGCTACATAATAATCGCCACCCTGAACCTGTTCACTAATCAGATCACAGAGACGTTTCATGGCTTTTTTCTCAGTTCGAACCTTGTCATAGACCTCAATTTTCCCTTCGTCGGTGAAATAGAGGATTGGTTTGATACTGAGGAGACTGCCTAGGAGGGCTGCCCCATTGGAGAGCCGCCCCCCCTTGACCAAATGATTGAGGTCATCGACTAAAATATAGGCCTGAACACCCTCAACTTGATACTGAATCTTCTCAAGAATAACTGAAAAATCATCGCCCGCCTCAGCAGCTTCCAAGGCTGTTTGAACCATAAAGCCAAGTGGGGCACTGGTAATTTTCGTATCTGGGAAGGCCAATTCAAGATTTGGAAATTCCTCTTTCAAAAACTGAATATTCTGGTAGAAGCCAGAAATTCCACTTGAAAGAAAGAGACCAATCACATGTGTGTACTCCTTCGACTCTAGTTTTTGTAAAAGCAGCTCAAGCTCTGCTAGACTCGGCTGGCTAGTTTTAGGCAACTCCTTTGAAGCTGTCATTTTTTCATAAAATTCTTCCGCAGTCAGATTTTTGCCTTCTAGATAGCTTTCACCGTCAATCAAGACGGGAATATCTAGAACAAACAAATTCTTTGCGTCTACACCATCACTTAAATAAGCAGACGCATCGGTAATCACTGCAACTTTAATCATTGTTAAAACTCCAAATTAATGCCCGGCATATCCAGGGCAATTTCTGTTACTTCATAGGTGAGGCGGTTAAGCATACCCAGACTTGGTTCCGCCAATTGTTGAACCTCGGCCTGCTCCAATTCATTAGGTTCGTTGATAAAGCGATCCTGCACATGGTTGGTTTGGGAAATCACCCCGCTAATGACAAAGGTATCAAAAACAACCATAAAACTCACAATCACAACCATCGAGGTTTTCTGAGCAGCCTCATCGCGACTAATCAGTTGAAAATTGACGTCAATCTTTGTCTCTGGAGCACCATTTTCCTTCTCCCATTCAAAGTTCCGAGCATCGTAGTGGTATTGACTAACAAAAATTTTATCACGAACTAATTCCATGGACTCTTCTCCTCATAAAATACTAGTTCCATTATAGCACTTGGACCACTATTTGTCTTTATTATCTCAAAAATCTAGACACTTTTCAATCTTATGTTTCATTTTTTTCTCCCGAGTTTATCAGTTTAAAAAAGACAAAGGATAGCTAACCCCTTCCCGAGTTTATCAGTTTAAAAAAGACAAAGGATAGCTAACCCCTTGTGTACCAAGGAGTTTGGCCATCCTTTTTG
>NZ_JAOBSU010000036.1:0-14881 GCF_025447695.1 Streptococcus danieliae
GCCATTGTTTTTTGGCAATTTCTGATGATTTTTTAGCTATTTACACGGAGTTGTTTGAGGTATGAATAATTTGGGTTATAGTTTATCTACAAATTCATTTCCTGCAGACTAACAGGAAGTGGACTTAAAATAGTAAGCCTAACAAAAGGAAAGAGGGAGGACTTGGAGCCGCATGCAAGCCCAGGAAATTCAGGTTTCTTATGGGGACCGTCTGGTCTTGGACCAGCTGTCCTGTCAGCTGGAAGCTGGTAAAATTACAACGATTATCGGAGCCAATGGCAGTGGCAAGTCAACCCTGCTCAAGGCTCTGACCCGGATTCTCCCCTTGGAGACAGGGCAGGTCGTCCTAGATGGACAAGCCATCGCCCAGATGAACACCAAGGAGGTGGCGCGCAAATTGGCCCTACTCCCGCAAGTCCAAACAGTGACGCAGGGGATTTGCGTCTATGATTTAATTTCCTATGGGCGCTACCCCCACCTGTCCACCTTGGGGCGGCTAGACTCAGAGGATCGGGAAAAGATTGCCTGGGCGATGGAGGTAACGCAGGTGGCTGCCTTCCAGAACCAGCTGGTGGATTCCTTGTCTGGCGGGCAGCGGCAACGGGTTTGGATTGCCATGGCCTTGGCCCAAGACACCGACTGGATTTTTTTGGATGAGCCAACGACTTACCTGGATCTCAATCACCAGTTGGAGGTGCTTGACCTGCTGGCAGAGCTCAACCAGACCCAGGGTAAGTCCATTGTGATGGTCTTGCATGATCTTAATCTGGCTGCCCGTTTTTCCCACCGTTTGCTGGCCCTGAAAGAAGGGAACATTGCTTTTGCAGGGGCGGCCTCAGAGGTGATGACAGCAGCAGTTTTACGTTCGATTTTTGCCATCGAGGCGCATATCGTGCAAGATCCGCTTCATGGCAAGCCGGTCTGTCTTAGTTATACACGACTACAAGAATAGGAGTTACTCATGAAAAAATTACTGACTTGGCTGGGGCTCAGCCTGCTGCTCGTGACTCTGGTCGCTTGTTCAACGGCGAGTCCTACATCGCCTGCCAAGGAAGAGGTTACCCTCTCCAGCAAGCCAAAAATTGACGGCTTTGACTACTCGGGGGCCATTCCCCAGAATCCCCAACGGATTGTCAGCCTGTCTTCGAGCTATACGGGTTACCTTTACCAGCTTGGCTTTGAGCCCATATCCGTCACTTCCTATGACGCCAAAAATCCAATTCTCAAGGATCGGGTGAAGGAGGCTCAGGTGCTGATGCCAGATGATTTGGAAAGCATCGCCAAGGCCAAGCCCGATTTGATTGTCGTCGAATCCAATGACCCCAACCTCAAGGAACTTCAAAAGATCGCACCAACCCTGGCCGTTACTTATGGCAAGAATAACTACCTCCAACTCTTGAATCGCTTTGGTCAAGTTTTTGCCAAAGAAAAAGAGGCGGATGAATGGATCGCTAACTGGCAGGAGCGGACAGCCAAAATTGGGCAAGAACTCCGTCAACAGTTGGGGCAAGATGTGACCGTCACCGTCATGGGCCTCTTTGAAAAGGACATCTACCTCTTCGGCAACAACTGGGGCCGGGGTGGCGAGGTCGTCTACCAGGCTCTAGGCTTTAAGGCCCCTCAAAAGGTTCAAGAGGAAGTCTTCAAACCTGGTTACCTCATGGTCAACCAAGACGCCCTGCCGGCCTATCTCGGTGACATCGTCCTGGTAGCCGCTGAAAACGAAGAGACGGGCTCCGCCCTCTATGAAAGTGCCCTGTGGAAGTCTCAACCCGCAGTCGAGCAAGACCGAGTCCTCAAGGTGGATGCCAACGCCTTCTACTTCAACGATCCACTCAGCCTCGAATACGAGCTCAAAACCATCCAAGAAGGATTCCAAAAAATAAACTAGGAGTTCCTATGAAAACTACCGATTCTGGGATTCCGCAAGACAAGCCAAGATACTTTTGGCTTGTTTTTTGCAGTCTCACCTTGCTCATCCTGGCCCAGCTCCTGTTGAATCTCAGCTGGGGCCAGCCCTGGTACGATTTTACAACGGCACTCCAAGCCCTCTGGCAGCCTCAAGGGCAGGAGCAAATCCAACTAATTCTCTGGGACATTCGCCTCCCACGCGCCCTGGCAGCCCTCCTAGTCGGAGCTAGCCTGGCTGTCTCCGGGGCCCTCATGCAGGGCATTACCCGGAATCCCATTGCCGACCCCGGCCTGCTAGGAATCAATGCCGGAGCTGGTCTAGCCATGGCCGCTGGCTATGCCCTGCTGGGTTCACTGCACTACAGCCAAATTCTCCTGCTCTGCCTACTGGGAGCTGGACTGGCCACTGGCTTGGTACTCGGACTGGCCTACCAGCCCCGTCGAGGCTTGCTGCCCAGTAGCCTGATTCTGGCTGGAGCCATGGTTGCCAGTCTCCTCACTGCCCTGGGACAGGGGCTGACCATTGCCTTTAACCTGGCAACAGCCATTATTGGCTGGCAGGCTGGGGGACTCGTGGGTACCAACTGGCAAATGCTTAGCGTCATCGCCCCTCCAATCCTTGTGGGACTGCTCCTGGCCCAGTTATTTGCCTACCAATTAACCATTTTCAGCTTAGACAGGGATGTCGCTCAAGGACTCGGCCAAAATACTCGGACCATGCGCCTGTTTCTTCTACTATTGGTGCTCATTCTCTCAGCTAGTGCAGTCGCCTTGGTTGGTAGCCTGGCCCTAGTCGGCCTAATCATCCCACACCTGCTTCGGCTCTGGATGGGCCAAGCTTACCGCTACCTCCTACCGCTAGCAGCCCTAACCGGTGCCAGCTTCCTCCTCTGGTGCGACCTGCTAGCCCTCCTCCTCCCGGGCACTCCCCTCAACGCCCTGGTCAGCCTCTTGCTTCTCCCGATTTTCCTCATTTTAATGCGAAAAGGACAATTATATGATGCCTTCTAAGCAGCTATCCCCAGCCAAAAAACTCCTCGTCCTGCTCCTCTTGGTCCTCGTAAGTTCCCTCCTAGCCCTGGCCATGGGAGATGGAGAGATCAACCTCGCCGATTTAGGAACCTATCTCCAGGGTCAAACAGCTAGTCAACATTTTATTCTTCAAGAAATTCGCCTCCCCCGAGTCTTGGTCAGCCTTTTGGCTGGCGGTTCCCTGGGCCTAAGCGGGGTCTTATTACAAACCTTCACCCGCAATCCGTTAGCGGATTCCTCGACACTGGGAATCAATGCTGGCGTCGGTCTGGTTCTAACTCTAGCAGTGACCCAGCTGAACCTAACCGACCCCTTCTTGATTCACTACCTACCCTTTTTGGCCATCCCAGGCGGATTGGCGATGGTAGCCCTCGCCTCTTTCCTTTCGCACCAAAAAGGAGAAAGTATCCAACCAGTCAAACTGATGATCGCTGGGGTCACCCTCTCCACCATTCTAACCTCAAGTCTGGTTGCTATCAGCGGGCGCGTCGACACCCACAAGCTCAACTATGTAGTATCCTGGCTGGCTGGCCACATGACGGGAAATAATTGGGACAGTCTGAGCCTGGCTGCCCCTATCCTCCTGCTCCTCTGGCTACTCAGTTATACCCAGGCCCTGCCCCTCAACATCCTGCAACTCTCAGATCCCGCCGCCCTAGGCCTGGGCCTCCCCCTCCGACGCCAACGCACCCTGCTCCTAGTCCTAGCCAGCGCCCTAGTCGCCTTCAGCCTAAGCCTGGCGGGTAATATCAGCCTGGTCGGCCTCCTGGCCAGCCACATTGCCCGACTACTCTTCCCATCCGACCATCGCTGGCGCCTCCCCGCTGCCCTCCTGATTGGCGCCCTCCTACTCCTAACTGCTGACACCCTCACCCGCACCTACCTGGTCGGTAGCAACATCCCCACCGGCATTCCCCTCAGCCTCATCGGTAGTCCCTACTTCCTCTACCTTTTACGGAAGCAAATGCAGAATGCATGAACACCCCAGAGCTCTAAAACTCTGGGGTATTCCTATGCTATTATTTTCCGACGACGAACGACTTCTAGAAAAACTTTCATAACTGGGAAATCAACTGGAATGGCTTGATAAAACTGTAAAATGGGCAAGATTTCGCCCAATCCTGAACCCTATTTTTTGTATTTGATGAATCCTCTCTTTATTTTTTGAAGATGCAAAATCTAATCGGTTTTTAGAAGTACCCTTACCTGTTGTTTTCAAAAATACCCCAGCTGTTTTCGGCTGGGGATGAAATCAATTTATTCCTCGTCACGCGCAAATTGGCTTTGATAGAGGTCGTAGTAGAAGCCTTGGTCGGCTAAGAGGCTGGTGTGAGTCCCTTGTTCGATGATTTGGCCTTCTTTGAGGACCAGGATCTTATCGGCTTCTTGAATGGTGGAGAGGCGATGGGCAATGACAAAGCTGGTCCGTCCTTGCATGAGCGTTTTCATGGCTTTCTGAATCAGCAACTCCAAGCGGGTGTCGACCGAGCTAGTTGCCTCATCCAGGATGAGGATTTTTGGATCGGCTAGGAGGGCTCGGGCGATGGTCAGCAATTGTTTCTGACCGAGGGAGATATTGCTGGATTCTTGGTTCATCTGCATCTTGTAACCGCCTGGGAGGCTGCGGATGAAGTAATCCACATTGGCCGCCTTGGCGGCCGCCACAATCTCCTCATGGGTCGCCTCTAAGTTCCCGAAGCGCAGGTTCTCCTCAATGCTGGCCTCGTACAGCCAGGCATCCTGCAGGACCATCCCGAACTGCCGGCGGTAGTCCTGGCGGTCAATGCTGCGGATGTCCCGACCATCGACACGGATCGCCCCGCCATCCACATCATAGAAGCGCATAAGCAGGTTGATCAGGGTTGTTTTGCCGGCCCCTGTTGGACCAACAATGGCCACCATTTGGCCTGGTTCAACTTCTAGGTTAAAATTTTGAATCAGCGGTTTGTCCGCACTATAGCTAAAGGAGACTTGGTCAAAGGTTACCTGACCGCTAAGCGGTTGGGCAAGGGCTGTTTCACCGGTCGCATTTTCTGCTGGTTGATCCAAGACTTGGAAAATCCGATCCAGTGAGGACTGGGCGCTTTGGAGCTGACCCGAAATTTGGGTCAGAATTTGTACGGGCTGGCTGATTTGCCAGACATACTGGACAAAGGCCTGCATGTTCCCGATGGTCAAGCGACCCGCCAAGACCTGGAGACCGCTGAGAAAGGCGATAATGACATAGGCAAAGTCGGATAATCCGTGGAGGAGGGGAGCCATAAGACCGGAGCGGAAGCCAGCTTGGAAGCCAACTTCTTCTAGCTCATCCACGATGGCCTGAAATTCGTCCACGGTCTCGTCTTCACGGCCATAGAGTTTTACAATCTGGAAACCGGTCAGATGTTCCTGGACAAAGCCATTTAATTTTCCTACAATATCGGCTTGGCGCTTAAAGGAAGGTTGGGAAAACTTTAGAATTTTGCTGGATGTAAAATAGGTTAGCGGGATAATCAGGGTCACGACCAGAGCTAGAGGCAGATTGATGGAATAAACCATGGCCAAGACCAGAACAATGGTCACAATGGCATTGATAATCTGCAAAAAGCTTTGTTGGAAGGCATTTGAGACTGTTTCGACATCCGTTGTGAAACGTCCGAGCAGATCTCCGAACTGCTGGCGGTCAAAGTAGGAAACGGGCAGGTGGTTGACCTTGTGGCTCAACTCCTTGCGTAGGTCGCCAACGGTCGCCTGCACCGCATTGGTCATAAAGTAGTTGGCATAGTAAGCTCCGACTGAATACAGAGTCCCCCGGATTAGGTAGAGGAGTAGAATCCAGAAGATATAAGAAACATTGAGGCCATTGGCCTTGCCTTGGGCCATATCGAGGAGATTCTGGGTCAACTCTGTGATGGCCAAACCAAGCACAAAGGGCTCCAGAACGGCCATAACAATACTGAGAACCTTGAATGCTACCGCCAAATAAACACTCGCCCGATAGGCACGTAGATAGGTCCAGAGACGTTTGAAGTTATTTTCTTTCACAATCTACTCCTCCCCTCTATTCAGCTGCGAATTCGCGATTTCACGATAGATTGTATTGGTTTCTAGCAATTCTTCATGGGTTCCACGACCCACAATTTCACCCTTATCCAAGACAATAATTTGATCGGCGTCCATGATTGTTCCGACCCTTTGCGCCACAATCAAAACGGTTGCGTTCTGGGTTACTTCTTTGAGTCTGGCCCGCAAAAGGGCATCGGTTTTGTAATCCAGGGCGGAGAAGGAATCGTCAAAGATGTAGATTTCTGGCTCCTTCACCAAGGCACGGGCAATTGACAGGCGCTGCTTCTGACCACCTGATAGGTTGCTACCACCTTCGGCTAGATGGGTTTCAAACTGGTCTTCCTTGCTCTGAATAAACTCCAAGGCTTGGGCCACGTCAGAAGCGGTCTCCAAGTCTTCCTGGTCGGCCTGGGCATTCCCGAACCGCAGGTTTTCGGCAATACTACCGGTAAACAAGAGCGCCTTCTGCGGAATGAAGCCAATCTTTTGGCGGAGGGCTTTCAGGTTATAAGAACGCACATCAACCCCATCGATCAGGATCCGCCCTAAGGTTACGTCAAAGAAGCGGGGGATCAACTGAACCAAGGACGATTTCCCGGAACCCGTAGAACCGATAAAGGCAATGGTTTGGCCTGGCTGGGCCTTGAAGGAAATATCGTGTAGGACCGGATTTTCCGTTTCACCCGGATAGGCAAAGGTCACCCGATCAAATTCCAAGTAACCCTTGGTCTCTGTTTCCGTCACTCCGTCTTCATTAGGCGAAATCGACAGGGGCATATCCATGATTTCCTGAAGACGACGAGCAGAAACGGCTGTCCGTGGATACATGGTGAAGAGACCCGCTAAGAGCAAGCAGGACAAGAGGGCATGGAAGCTGTACTCAATAAAGGCCACAACCACCCCAATTTGAATCTGCCCCTGATTCAAAGGAGCCAGGGCAAACCAAACAATGGCAACGATCATCGCAATAATAATCTGGGCAAAGAGGGGATCGGTCAAACCGGTCAACTTGAAAAGCCGATTGGAATTGGCCTGGTAACGGTCATTTTCCTGGGCAAAGCGGTCCTCTTGAAACTCTTCGCGTCCAAAGGCCCGAATCACGCGCAAACCGGTCAAGTTTTCCCGGGCAAAATGGTTGATCCGGTCCAAACTTTCCTGTTGTTTCTCCGATAGCGGACGGCTGGCTACCGCCACATACCAAATAACCAAGACCAAGAAAGGAATGGAGAAGGCCACAATCCAACTCAAGGACGGGCTGGTCACAAAGACCATCACCAAGCTTGACAGCAACATCAAGGGGGTAATCACCCCAAATTTCAAGGTCTGATCCGCAAACTGCATCAGGGTGAAGGCGTCACTGGTAATCCGAGTCACCAGGGACGACACCCCGATTTGTTCGTATTCCTGGTGGGAATAATACTGGAGTTGCTTGTAAATATCCAAGCGCATATCGCGGATCATCTTATTGGTCAAACGACTACCGGCATAGGTCTGTAAAAAACGACCCAAAATTCCGATTAGGACTGTGACCAACATCACAAATCCCCAGAAATAAATGCGGGACTCGTCCTCGGCCACAATTCCCTGGTCAATCATCCGAGCCAAAAAAGTCGGCAAGCCCAGGTTGACCATTACAAATAAGGTCGCTGCAAGAATATCTAGAGCTAGCAGCTGGGGATGTTTTTTTAAATAATTCCAAATGTAAAGCAATGCTTCCTCCTTTCAAAATTCTAGGTAGGCAATTCTGTTAATCTCTCTGCAAATCTTTCTGAGCCTGATCCAAGAATAACAAGGCTTCTAGGGGGGTCATCTGGCTCAGATTGACAGTTTTTATTTGTTCCAATAGGGGGTGGGGCTGGACCGACAGGGCTTCTGGGACCTGGAAAAGATCCAGTTGCCCAGTCTGGGGACCTACATCCTGGTTTTCCAGACTCTCCAAAATGACCTGGGCTCGGGCCAGTAGTTCTCTGGGTAGGCCGGCAATTTTAGCCACGTGGATTCCATAGGATTGGTCGGCTGGGCCGGGTTCAATCTTGTGTAGGAACGTCACTGTTCCGCCTTCTTCAAGGGTGGCAACATGGACATTGGCCAGACCCGACAGGTGGTTTTCGAGGTCCGTTAGCTCATGGTAGTGGGTTGCAAAGAAGGTTTTTGCTCCCACTTTATCATGAATATATTCAATCAAGGCTTGGGCCAAGGCCATACCATCATAGGTTGCTGTCCCGCGACCTAGCTCATCAAAGAGAATCAGCGACTGGGGACTGGCGTGCTGGACGGCTTGATTGGCTTCCATCATTTCGACCATAAAGGTGGATTGGCCGGAAACCAGATCATCGGCCGCCCCAATACGGGTGAAGATGGCATCAAAAATGGGGAGGTCAACCTCCTTGGCCGGAACATAGGAGCCCAACTGGGCCAGAATCACCATAATCGCAATCTGGCGCATGTAGGTTGATTTTCCGCTCATATTTGGACCAGTGATCAGCTGGATCCGATCCTCGGGCGCCATAACCAGACTGTTGGGAACATAGGACTGACGACCCAAGACTGCTTCAACCACCGGATGGCGACCTTCCAATACCCGAATTTGCCCAGTCTGATTAAAGGTCGGCTTGACCCAGAGCTGGCTTTCGGCCACAAAAGCCAGACTTTGCAAGACATCGACACTGGCCAAGGCACCCGCTAAACTTTGCAGGCGTGGCATATACTTGGCAACCTCTTCGCGGATCCGCATAAAGAGATCATACTCCAATTGCGATGATTGGTCCCGGGCTTCCAAGAGCTGGCCTTCAATTTGCGCCAGTTCCTGACTACCGAAGCGCTCCGAATTTTTCAGCGTCGCCTTGCGGTAAAAATGGTCTGGCACATGGCTGAGCTGGGACTGGGTTACATGGAAATAATAACCATCCTTGCGGTTGTAGTCAATCTTGAGATTGTTAATCCCTGTCGCCTGACGTTCCCGACTCTCCAAATCCGCCAGCCAGGAAGTTCCTTCCCGCAAAGCCTTGCGGTACTGGTCCAGAACGGGATCAAAGCCAGTCTTGATCAGACCGCCATCCATGAGTTGGTTAGGAGCCTGAGGGTCGATAGCCGCATCAATCAAGGCATAGAGCTCCTCCAAGGGATCCAAGCCCTGAACCAGCGGCTCCAAGGCCGCCTGCTCCAAACTCAATAAAAGTTGGCGAATTTGCGGTACCTGCCCCAGGGTTGCCGATAGTTGCAAAAGGTCCTTGGGCAGGGTCTTCCCAAAGGACACCCGACTCACCAGACGCTCAATATCATAGACCCCCTTCAGACTCTCGACCAAATCCTGCCGCTCAAAAAAAGCCTCCAGTAAGATGGTCACCTGCTCCTGCCGTTGCTCAATCTGGGCCTGATCCAGAAGCGGCTGTTGAATCCAGCGGCGTAACAGCCGCAGACCCATAGCCGTCCGTGTCTGGTCCAAGACTCCTAATAAAGAGCCCTGCTTCTTGCCCGTTCGCGCATGTTCAGTTAGATCTAGGCTTTGTTTGGTCGCAAAATCCATGCGGAGGGAGTCCGCAATTTGGTAGACCTCAACCGGCTTCAAATGGTCCAGATCCCGCATTTGTGTCTGGTAAATATAGGCCAACAGACTAGCTGCTGCCAAAAAGACCAACTCTGACAAGGTCGACGGTAGGAGGGGACTGGCATCCAAGGGTTTGTCCACCCAGGAAACCAGGAGCTGCAACTGCTGACTCAAAAGGGCTTCCTGCTCCTCTGAAACCTGGCCTGCCAGGACTACTTCCTTAGCCTGGAGATTGCGGATCTCACTCAAGACCAAATCCCAACGTTCCAGCTGGGTCACTCCAAATTCCCCGGTGGCCAGATCCAGATGGGCCAGGCCAAAGCTCTGACCCTTACTATAAAGAGCTACCAAGAAATTATTCTGGCCATCCCGGCTAGGACCATCGAGACTGGTACCTGGCGTAACAACCTGGACAACCTCTCGCTTAACCACGCCCTTGGCCTGTTTGGGATCCTCCATTTGCTCGGCAATCGCAACCTTGTAGCCCTGCTCAATCAGGGTATCAATGTACTGCTGGGCTGAATGGTAGGGAACGCCTGCCATAGGAATAGGATCCGCCGCATTTTTATTGCGTGAGGTAATGGAAATCTCCAAAATCTGCGCCGCCCGAGTCGCATCCTCATAAAAAAGTTCATAAAAATCCCCCATGCGGAAAAAGAGGAAGGCATCGGGGTAATCTTTTTTCATATCGACATACTGCTGCATGCCTGGTGATAGTTTATTTTGACTCATAGATCCTCCTCAACATAGGAGCGGATATCCTGCTCAAGGCTGGCACCATCTTGACTGGAACGCGTCACCACCAACAAGGTGTCAGCTCCTGCAATGGTTCCCAAAATCCGCGGATCGCCACTGGCATCTAGGCTATTGGCCAAAACCGAGGCTTCACCCAGACCAGTATGCAAAACCAGGTTGAAATCAACCCGGTCAATTTTCTGCACATAAAGGGCCGCATCCGCCAAACCAGATTCAACTTCTGCCCGCGGGAGACGGTAAAAAGAGGAATCCTGACTGGACATCTGCCGCTCCACCCCCAGCTCCTTCATATCCCGAGACAAGGTCGCCTGGCTCACCACTACCCCCGCCTCCTTTAAGGCCGCCTGCAGTTCCTGCTGCCGATAAAAGCGCCGCTCTTCCAGCAACTGCCGCATTAAATTCTGTCTTTCTATTTTTTTCATGGTTTTTCCTCACGCATTCTGTTTCAATTATAACAAATTTTTTATCGGCCTGTACCTGTTGGATTTAGGTCCTGCCTTATGATAAAATAAATTAAAAAAGGAGAAATTATGAACCAAAAAGCACTAGTGGCCCAACGGCTAGCAGCTCAAATCGAAAATCTTGATGAAGCAGCCATTTTGGACCTTTTAGAAACCCCTAAATCCTCCGATTTAGGAGACATTGCCTTCCCAGCATTTAGCCTGGCCAAGGTCCTACGCAAGGCACCTGCCGTGATTGCTACAGAGATCGCTGAGGCCATTGACACAACTGGTTTTGAAAAAGTCGTTGCAACAGGACCTTATGTCAACTTTTTCTTAGACAAGGTTGACATGGGAGACCGTATTCTCCGTTCTATTATCGAAGCAAAAGAGACCTACGGGGCTCAGAACATTGGTCAGGGACAAAACATCACCATTGATATGTCGAGTCCCAACATCGCTAAACCATTCTCAGTCGGTCATTTGCGGTCCACTGTTATCGGGGATGCCTTGGCCAATCTCTTTAACAAACTTGGTTACACTGCTGTCCGAATCAACCACCTCGGTGACTGGGGGAAACAATTCGGTCTTTTAATTGTGGCCTACAAACTTTGGGGCGATAAGGCAGCTGTTGAAGCCAACCCAATTTCTGAATTGTTAAAACTCTATGTCCGCATCAACGAGGAGATGGAAACCAAGCCTGAACTAGATGAACAAGGACGGGAATGGTTCCTCAAGCTCGAGCAGGGCGACAAGGAAGCCTGGGAACTCTGGGAATGGTTCCGCTCTGAGAGTTTAGTAGAATTCAACCGGATTTACAAGCTGCTCAATGTTGACTTTGACAGCTACAATGGAGAAGCCTTCTACAATGACAAGATGGATGAAATCATTGAGATTCTAGAAGCGAAAAATCTGCTAGAGGAATCGCGTGGAGCATCGATCGTGGATTTGGAGGACTTCAACCTCAACCCTGCCTTGATTAAAAAATCTGACGGGGCAACCCTCTACATCACCCGTGACCTTGCGACTGCTCTCTATCGGAAACGGACCTACGATTTTGCCAAAAATATCTACATTACTGGGCACGAACAATCCGGCCATTTTGCACAGCTCAATGCCGTTTTAGAAAAAATGGGCTATGACTGGGTCAAAGACATGTCCCATATTCCTTTTGGTTTGGTCACCAAAAACAAGAAAAAATTATCAACGCGTAAGGGCAATATCATCTTGCTCGAACCAACCATTGTTGAGGCCATCAGTCGTGCTGAGCAGCAAATTGCTGCGAAAAATCCAGACCTGCCCAACAAGGAAGAAGTGGCGCGCCAAGTTGGAGTCGGGGCGATTAAGTTCTACGATCTAAAAACCGACCGCATGAATGGTTATGACTTCGATCTCGAAGCCATGCTTTCCTTCGAAGGGGAAACCGGTCCTTATGTTCAATACGCCTATGCACGGATCCAATCCATCTTGCGGAAGGCTGACTACCAAGCAGATCCGGAAGCCCACTACCATTTGGAAGACAGCGAAAGTTGGGAAATCGTGAAAATCCTCCAAGACTTCAGCCGCGTGATCGAACGAGCTGCCAACCAGTTCGAACCTTCAATTATCGCTAAATACGCCATCAATCTAGCGCAACACTTTAACAAATACTATGCCCACACCCGCATCCTAGAAGAAAACCCAGAACGAGAAAGTCGCCTAGCCCTCAGCTACGCAACCGGCCTCGTCCTCAAAGAAGCCCTCCGCCTCTTGGGCGTCGAAGCACCTGAACAAATGTAACTTCTACCCAAAAGCACTCGAATGTCTGATTCGAGTGCTTTTTTGAACTGGAAAGGAGACTAGTCTTCTTCAAGATGAAGCACCTTCTTCTCATCAAAAGTCAGGTCATAGAGCCATTGGAGATTGAAGAGAGGTGGTACAACACGAGTTTCAAGGACGTGGTCTGTTAGCTGTTTGACGTAACGGTCAACCATGACTTGATCTTCCTGAGAAGGTTTTTCTTCCGTGATATCATCTGGCGTGTATTTATAAATATTCGTTATTTTAAAATTCGGGTCTAATTGAAAATTAATACTAATATCTTCATCATGATAATATACACCAACAGATGTATGAAAGCTAGGGACTCCTTGATCTGATATGAATGAATATGAGAATGAAGCCGATTCATTGTAATTAATGGCATTACCTGGAGACACATATTCATATTTTCCATCGGTTTCTCGTTTAGGCTTGAACATAACCTCTCCCAAATTATAGATGACGACAATAGGTGTCAAACGCTTATCGGTTTTTTGAGAGTGAGTATAGTAATAATAGATTTGATGCCAACTGAGATTGGTAAAAATATAGATTGAAATTGCGACTAAAAGTAGGAAAGTACGAATTAATTTTTTGTTTCCTTGTTTTTTCATGGAGATGCCTTTCTGAATTACGACTTCCCAGCTCTAATGATCGTTTCCGATAGTACAATCCATCATCTACTGAGAAAAGATATCCAGAAGCCTGTCTTATTAAGGATTATGGAACATCTACAAACTCCTTGTAAGTTTATTCATCTCCAAGATGAAGAACCTTTTTTTCATCAAAAGTCAGATCATAAAGCCATTGGAGATTAAAGAGAGGTGGTACAATACGAGTTTCAAGGACATGGTCTGTTAGCTGTTTGATGTAGCGATCAACCATGGCTTGGTCTTCAGGCTTTTGTGCAACATCGTGAATCTTGTCAGGTGAAAATTCAACAATATTTGTAATTTTTAATTCAGGTGACAACTGATAAGATATATATGTTTCATTCGCATGATTTGATATACTAAAACTAGTATGAAGTCTTTTAATACCCTCTCCATTTCTATACGAATAAGAGATGCTTTTTGTATAATCATATCTAATACTATTCCCTGGTACAGTATAATGATACCTTCCATCACTTTCTCGCTTCGGTTTGGTCATAATCTCTCCCAGATTATAGATAACCACAATCGGAGTCAGGCTTTTATCAGTTTTTTGAGAGTGAGTATAATAATAAATTTGATGTCCGCTGAGATTGACAACAATATATATAGTGATGGCAAGTACGAGTACGCAGATACGAATCAGCTTTTTTCGGTTTTGTTTTTTCATGGAGCTACCTTTCTTAATCCTCATCTACTAGACTCAAATTCTAATTATGGGAACCTCTAAAAACCCCAGTTTTTCTTCAAATTGAATCACTCAAACCTTGATAAATCAACATTTAGATTTTCAGAAATTTAGTTTTTAGAGGTGCCCTTATTTAAACGAACAGTTGGTCTCCACAGTAAAATACACCACCAATACCTAATTGAATCTCGACATATACCTTTGATTAAACAGCTTTTGAAGATTGATAAGGGGAGTTTTTTGAGCTTCGATAATATCCTGGGTGGCTGGAGCTAGCAGGTTCTCAACTTCCTGTAAAGTCTTTCTATCCAAGGGTTCTTCATTCTTATTTTCAACTAGGGAAGAATAAGTTACAAATTTTCCAGTTGAATCAGTGTTGTAAAAATAGAGTCCGTTTTTTTGGCTAAGTCCTATGTAATATCCGTCAACATTATAGGTGAAGTACATGTTATCACTAATATATATCGAATGATTGTATTCTTCATAAAAAGTAACGTTTTCTGTGTTTACCTTGTCGATCCAATTTATATTTTTCAATGCCATGATTAATTCAGGTTTAGCTCCCTCTTTTCTGGGCATATGGCTAGCGTAATAGACAGAATAGCGAGTTAGATTGTACTGTGTATATCCGTATACAATTCCAGCAAGTGAGAGGAATACGCCAAGCAGTACGAAGTGTTTTTTTAGTCTCAATTCTTTATTTCCTCCTCTTAGCAGATGGCTTCGGTTTAAAAATTTGCGTAACTTTAGCAACAGCCCTAGCGATAGGCTTAGCTACTTGTGCAACTGGTCTGGCCACAGCTCTAATAACTGGTTTGACAGCTTGAACCACTGGTCTGGCTACAGCTCTAATAACCGGTTTAACAGCTTGAACAACTGGTCTAGCTACAGCTCTAATAATCGGTTTAACAGCTTGAACAACTGGTCTAACGACAGCTCTAATAACTGGTTTGACAACTTGAGTCACTGGTCTGGCTACAGTCCTCACAACAGACTTTGCAATTATTGC
>NZ_JAOBSU010000037.1:0-14554 GCF_025447695.1 Streptococcus danieliae
AATTTCAAAAAAATCCAGTTCTATCAAGCGATTGAGTTAGGTTGATTATAACATAAAGTGATAAACTCGGGATTATAACAGATTTAAGGCCCAAACCTCAATGTTTTTGCAAGAGCTCCCGAGCCTGATTGATGGCCGATTCCGTCAATTCTTCACCCGCCAGCATGCGCGCAATCTCTTGAATCCGCTCCTCCATCTCCAAGAGACGGACGCGGGAGACCGTAGACACATCATCTGATATTTTTTCAATGAAAAATTGAAAATCGGCGATGGCGATCACTTGTGGGAGGTGCGAGATGGCAAGCACTTGGCCATTGCGACCGATTTTGTGAATTTTCTGAGCAATGGCTTGGGCAACCCGACCGGACACGCCCGTGTCAACCTCATCAAAGACAATGCTGGTCTTCCCCTCCTTACGGGAAAAGGCCGACTTGATGGCCAGCATCAAGCGGGATAATTCCCCACCACTGGCCACCTTGACCAAGGGTTTGAAGTCCTCGCCTGGGTTGGTTGAAATGTAAAATTCAATCTGCTCATTGCCATCGCGGCTAAATTTCCCCTTGCTAAACTGAACCTGGAAGCGGGCCTTATCCATATAGAGGTCCTGGAGTTCCAGTTGGATTTCTGCTTCCAACTGCTGGGCTAGCTGGTGGCGGGCTTGGCTCAGTTCTTGGGCCAGAGCTACCAAGACCTTTTCTTCTTCCTTCAACTTTTTAGCCAAGTCCTCAGAGGAAATCTGGTTTCCCGTCAGCAGCTGGTATTCTTGTGAAATTTTCTCAAAATAATCCAAGACTTCCTGAACGCTACCGCCATACTTCCGGCTAATGGCATAAATCACATCCAGGCGGCTTTCAATGTGGAGCAGGCGGTTGGCATCAAAATCCAGGGAGGAGAGGTGATCCTCCAGGCGCCGGGTCGCGTCCTCTAAGCCGTAGTAGGCTTCGGCCACTTGGCCGGCCAATTCCTTGTAAAGCGGATTGTAGTCTTCCAGGCTCTCCAGGTCACGCAAGGCTGTCCCCACATTGGACAAGGAGGATTGTTCTTCGTCATCCAGCAAATGATAGGCTGTGGTCAGGGTATCCGCAATCAACTTGTGATTCAGCAGCCGCTCCCGCTCTTGTTGCAGGCTCACATCTTCACCTGGTTTGAGAGCGGCTTCCTCAATCTCCGCCAATTGAAATTCCAGCATTTCAATCCGGGCACTATGCTCCGCTTCCTGAGTCTGCTGGCTAACCAATTGCTGGCGCAAACTCCGGTAGCGCTCAAAACTCTGGACATACCGGCCCTTCAAGTCCCGAAAAGCCTCATCGCCAAATTCATCCAAGAGGCGGCCATGCCACTGGGCCCGCATCAACTCTTCCTGGTCATGCTGGCCGTGGATATCAACCAGGTGCTGACCCACCGCTCGCAGGACGGACAGATTGACCATTTGGCCATTGATCCGGCTGACACTGCGACCATTCTGAAAAATCTCCCGCCGAATAATCAGTTCATCGCCGACCTCAATACCCTGCTCCCCTAAAATTGTCTGAATTACTTCGGGTTTTTCCAGAGAGAAGAGACCTTGGATTTCAGCTTTGGGCATGCCATGACGGATCACCTCTGTCGTCGCACGACTCCCCAGCATCATATTCATAGCATCAATAATAATTGATTTCCCAGCCCCAGTTTCCCCTGTTAGGACGGTCATCCCGTTGTCAAAGTTCAAGGTAATTTCTTCAATAATGGCAAAATTTTTGATGGAAATTTCTAATAACATAACATTACCACTTTTCTAAAGAATGTTTGAGCAGGCTTGGTTCTACGCCCTTTTTTAAGATTAGCAAAACCGTATCATCATCGGATAGGATCGAAAAAAGATCCTTGGAAAAGCGGGCCCAAATTTCCCGTTTTAAAAGGAGGGCCTGACCGGGAACCACTCGCAGGGAAATCATCTGGTCCTGAACTGCCAGCTCCAAAATCGGCGACTTTTTACCAGAGGCTTGGAATTGGTAGGCCGCGTCTGGTCCTTTGAGCACTCCCATTTCCTTTAAATCGCGAGAAACGGTAGCCTGGGTCGCCAAGATACCCTGGGCCTCCAAGTAATCCCGGATTTCTTTTTGACCACGAACCGGCTGGCCTTGGATCAAGGCACGAATCAAGGCCTGGCGCTGGTCCTTGTCTGCATTAGAATGTCTCATGGGCCTTCCTCACTGTCTCCTTAACCTGGTCAGGGGAAAGGGCTGGTCCCTGATCCAATTTCAAGTAAAGCAAAAATTCAATATTGCCTTGGCCACCGGTGATTGGTGAAAAGTCCAGGCCGTGGATACCAAAGCCCAAACCTTGGGCCATGGTCATGGTCTGGTTCAACACCGCTTCATGGACCCGGGCTTCCCGTACAATCCCTTTTTTGCCAATGGCTTCCCGACCTGCCTCAAACTGCGGCTTGACCAGGGCCACGACCTGGCCCTGGTCTTGCAAAATCGCAGCCAAACTCGGCAAGATCAAACTGAGGGAGATAAAACTCACATCAATCGAAGCAAAGCTGGGCTGGGGTTGGAAGTCCTCTGGATTGGCATAGCGAAAATTGTACTGCTCGCGGCTAATGACCCGCGGATCCTGGCGTAGCTTCCAGGCCAATTGATTGGTGCCGACATCGACTGCATAGACCTGCTGGGCTCCCGCCTGCAACATGACATCTGTAAAACCGCCGGTGGAAGCGCCAATATCCAGGGTCCACTGATCTGTCAAATCAATGCCGAACACTTCCAAGGCCTTGGCTAGTTTTAACCCGCCTCGGCTAACATAGGGCAGTGTCTCTCCCTTGATCTTGAGGGGAGTATCATTCGAAATCTTCTCACCGGGTTTGTCATAGCGGTGGCCGGTCAGGTCATGAATAACCAAACCAGCCATGACCCCCCGTTTGGCTTGTTCGCGTGTTTCAAAAAGGCCCTGCTGAAAGGCCAATACATCTACTCTTTCTTTAGCTACCAATGGCTAATCCTTCTATTCTTTCTTTCAAGACTGCTCCCTGGAATCCTTTAGCCTCCAAGGCGGTGATTTGCTGGTGGATTTGATCCAGCAGCTCAGCTAAAATGCCCTGGGCCTCCTCTAAGCCAAAAATGGCTGGATAAGTGGCTTTTTGAGCGATTTCATCCTTATTCGGGGTTTTCCCCAATTCCTGGAAGCTAGCTGTGACATCAAGGATATCATCCCGCACCTGAAAGGCTAGGCCTAGGTTTTTCCCGAGGGAATCCAAGAGCTCCCGACTCTCAACATCGAGCTCTAGCAGTACTCCAGCTGCCAAAAATGGAAAATGCAGAAGGCGGCCAGTCTTGTTTTCATGAATCCGTTGCAACTCCTCAATCGTTAGAGTCTTTCCTTCTGAACGCATATCCAAACTTTGGCCGCCAACCATGCCATAAGTTCCCGAAGCCAAAGACAAGGCCTGGGTCAACTCCACGAGCTGAGTCGCTGGTAAATCAGCTTGAGCTAACAAGGCAAAGGCATCCAAAAAGAGACTATCGCCCGCTAAAATTGCTGCTGCCTCCCCAAACTGCTTGTGATTGGTTAGTTGACCCCGGCGATAATCATCATCATCCATGGCTGGAAGATCATCATGAATCAGGCTCCCCGTATGAATCATCTCGAGAGCAGCTGCGACCTTCACATGCTCCTGACTAATCTTGAGACCAAAGCCCTCCAATAAATCTAAGAGGAGCAAGGGACGGATCCGCTTGCCTCCTGCTTGGATGGAGTAAAGAATGCCTGCAACCAATTGTGGCTCTGGGCTTGGGCTTTGATAAAAATTCTTGAGGACAGTTTCCAAAACTGCTAGCTGTTGATTCATGCGTTCATTTCCGTTTCTTGACCATCGCCACCCATAATGGTGACCATGGTTTTTTCAGCTTCTTGTAAGGTTTTTTGCAGTTCCTGGCTTAATTTCATCCCCTGTTGAAATTGCTTCAAGGCCTCTTCCAAAGGAACTTCGCCTTGTTCTAGGCGTCGAACCAGAAGCTCCAATTCCTGCATTTTTTCTTCAAATGTCTGTGTTTTGGACATGGTTTACCTCTACTTCTAAGTGGCCATCCTGAAGTTGGATGGTCAAGTGATCACCAGGCTCAACCTGGCTGCTACTGGATACAATTTTGTCGCCTGTTTTCACCAAGGCATAGCCTCGTTGGAGAATTTGGCTTAATTCCAATTGTGACAAGGCATCGCTGGCAACCTGGAACCGCTGCTGGGCTTGCTTTAAACGATCAGTCATAGCCCGCTGCAGATCAGCTTCCAAGCGTGCTAGCTGGTCTTGGGCCTTGTCCACTCTTGGGCTTGGGCTCTGGCGGATCAAGGCTTGGTGCAAAAGCTGACTCCGGTGCTGCTGGTTTTGGAGCATTTTTTCCACCGTTTGCTTGAGTTGGAGATCTAGTTGGTCCAACTTTTGCAAGTAAGAATCATAGAGACGCTCTGGCTGGCGGAAAATAATCGATTGGTTGAGAACTTCCACACGCTCCCTTTGGACCTTGAGCAGGCGGTCCAAGGCTTGCTTAAGCTGGAGCTGGCTGCGCTCAAGGGCTAGGAAATAATCAGCCTTGGTATAGGGGGTTGCCAACTCCGCCGCTGCTGTCGGCGTCGCAGCTCGCTGGTCGGCTACAAAATCAGCCAAGGTCACATCGGTCTCGTGCCCCACACTAGAAATCACAGGCAGGCGCGATTCAAAAATGGCCCGCACCACTACCTCTTCGTTGAAGGCCCAGAGGTCCTCCATGGAACCTCCACCCCGACCAACGATCAACACATCCAGATCTTCAGCCTGATTGGCCCGCTGAATTTGCTGGGCAATTTCAGCGGCCGCCCCCTCTCCCTGGACCTTGGCCGGATAAAGCCGAATACTCAGTCCTGGAAAGCGCCGATTGACCGTTGTAATAATGTCCTGAATAACGGCACCACTAGGACTGGTCACCACGCCAATTTTACGATTAAAGCGGGGTAAGGGCTGCTTATGCTCAGCCTTAAAAAAGCCCGCCTGGGTCAATTCTTTTTTTAATTGTTCAAAGCGAAGAGCCAATTCACCTACGCCAACTGGCTCTGCCTTTTCAATCACAATCGAATAGGATCCGTTGGGCGCGTAAAGCTGGACCCGACCTACGATATTAATTTGTTGCCCTTCCTCAAGCCTAAAGGGCAACTTTTTGTAGACACCTGCCCACATGGTTGCCTGAATAACGGCCTCTTCATCCTTTAAGGAAAAATACTGGTGATTAGGACGGGCCCGAAAATTGGAGACCTGCCCGGTCAAAAAGACACGCTCCAGATAGGGATCCTTATCAAATTTTCGCTTAAGATACTTGGTCAGGGTCCCGACGGAAAGATAGTCTGTCATAGTCCAGTCCTAAAGCTCTAAAGCTGCATAGGGAGTTCGATAACCAATCTGCAGGAGCTGGCCATCTTTTACCAACAAGGGACGCTTAATCAGCATGCCATCTGTTGCCAGGAGTTGAGCAGCTTCTGCAGCAGTCAAGTTGGGAACTTGATCTTTTAGGCCTAATTCCCGGTATTTGTTACCACTAGTGTTGAAAAAGGCTTTAATGGGCCAAGTTCCTTGAGCCATCCAGCTTTCCAACTGTTCTGGACTTGGGGCTGCCTGGGTCAGGTCAATAAACTGCGTTTCAATCCCCAGTGCTTTTAATTCTTTTTCAGCTGCCTTGCTGGTTGTGCAACGCGGGTGTCCGTAATAATCAAACATACTTCTAATCATCCTTTTCTTCTTGATGGTAGGCCTGGTAAAGGTCCTTGGCCTTTAAACCCGTTTCCTTGGCCAATTCCTGACTGGCGGTTTTTAGACGTTGACCTTGGCTCACCCGTTCCTTGAGGAGTTCAAGGACAGCCTCCAGGCTCTGAGCTGGCTGGGTTTCCTCTTGATAGCCCTCCACGATGAGCAGGCATTCGCCTTTGATGGGGTCTGTAAGCAGCGAATCGAACACCTCTTGGATACTTCCCCGACGAAACTCCTCGTAGATCTTGGTTAATTCACGGACCAGGACGAGCTGCCGATTGCCGTAGACAGCAAGGATTTTTTCCAAAGTAGCTGCTAGGCGATAGGGAGATTCGTAAAAAATCTGCGTTTCGGGATAGTGGCGCTTGGACTCCAAGAAGGCCTGTTGCTGGCCAGCCTTGCGCGGCAGAAAACCGTAAAAAATATGGGGCTGGGGCACCAGACCACTGGCAATCAAGGCTGTGATACCAGCTGACGGACCAGGGATTGGAACTACCTTGTAGCCTTGTTCCAGGACGGCCTTAACCAAATCATGGCCGGGATCCGAAATACTGGGCAGGCCCGCATCGGACACCTGGGCTAGATCTTGACCTTGGGCTAGGACTTCAAGAAGTTCGGGAATACGCGCTTGGGCATTGTGTTCGTGGAAGGAAATCAGGCGATTCTTGATTTCAAAATGCTTGAGCAGGGCACCGGTCACCCGTGTGTCTTCAGCTGCGATCAGGGACACAGACTCCAAGAGCTTCAAAACCCGAAAGGAGATGTCCTCCATATTGCCGATCGGCGTCGGCACTAAATACAGCGTCCCATACTCCGAGACTTCTTTAAAACTTTTTTGAATCTGCACGATTAACCTCTAAATAACAATTCATCACAGAAGGCACACTCGCCTTCTCGTTGCTGGCCATAAAAATAAGTGCACACATGAAAACCATCCAAATAAATCCGGTGCAAGCCTTCCCTTTGTTTAAAGGGTTTCTCAGGCTCACCCGTCTCAACCTGACTCAAGCGTTCCCGTAACTTCTCATTTTCAAGACGGAGGAGGGTGTTTTCTTCAATTGATTCGCGCACAGCTACTTTCATGGATTCCAGCTCATTGAGAGTACGAATGAGATGATTGCTAAAATTATCAAGGGTCACTAAAATATCTTTCTTTTCCAAGGGGCTCCTCCTTCTCTTCAAATTACAAATTCTCTAAACAAAAACGTTCCAAACTAGCTAACAAGGGAACATTGGCCTGCCAGGCAAGCCTGGCCGCCATCAAATCTTTCAAGAGTTTCCAACGCATGGGAGTGGCTGCTTGCTGCCCCAGCTGGAGTTCCAGCATATCTAAAAACAGAGCCTGTTTATCCCGGTCATCTGCTTGGGCAACCAAGGCCGATAGGACCAGGAAAGACTTGGATTCTTTTTTGAGAAACTGCTGCAACCAACTATCAAGCTGGGCATTCATCTCCAAAATCCAGTTTTGACTCAGGTTTTCCAGAAGCTGGGTGTTCCCTTGCAACAAGCTACTCAAAAACTGGGCTTGGGTTTTCAGCAGTCCTTGAGCCTCAAAGGCCGCGGTTAAATCCTGAATCCGGTCTGGAAAATAGACAAACTGGCTCCGACTGCGAATGGTCGGCAGGATCCGATCGGGGTTCTTACTGAGGAAAAAGAAATGTTGTTGCCCAGTCGGCTCCTCCATCGACTTCAGTAGGGCATTAGCCCCATTGCTGTGCATGGTTTCGGCATCACGGACAATAAAAACCTGGTGGGAGCTTTCCAAACCCGATTGCGAAACCTGGCCTAAGAGACCCTTGACTTGTTCCGTGCGGATGATCCGATTCACGGGGCTGACCACATGAAGATCTGAAAATTCTTGGGATTCAACCAGTTTGCAAGATCGGCACTTCCCACAGGGCAGGCCCTCTTGCTGATCCTCACAATAAATGGCTTGGCTGAGGTAGAGGGCCATATCCAAGATTTCTGGACCACCAGCAAATAAATAAGCATGGCTCAGACGGTCAGCCTGGATAATTTTCTGAAAACGATGCAGAAGACTAGCCTGGGTCTGTTCCAACTTCTCTGCTAAGGAGCTCATAGGGACAATCTTTCTACGATGCGCTGGAGGGCTTGATCGAGAACCTCGGGAAGATCCAAACTAGCATCTACTTTTACCAAACGATCTGGATTCTCGTCCAACAGCTGCAAATAACCTTGACGGACACGCTGATGCCAGCTCAAATCTTCCTGATCTAGTCGATCCACATCCCCTGAACGATTAGCCTGAATCCGGGCCAAGCCCTGCTCGGCTGGTAAATCCAGTAGTAAGGTCAAGTCAGGATTCTTGCCATCTGTCGCAAATTGGTTGAGCCAGTGAATTGCTTCCAAGTCCAAACCACGACCATAGCCTTGATAGGCCACCGAGGAATCGATAAACCGATCCATTAAAACCAAAGCCCCTCGCTCCAAGGCTGGTAAGACTTTTTCAACTAGGTGTTGACGACGACTGGCCATATACAGCAAGAGCTCGGTTTTGGCTTCCATCTCTGCATGGTCTGGATTGAGCAAAATTTCCCGAATTTGCTCGGCAATCCGAGCGCCCCCAGGTTCCCTGGTAACCACTACTTCCCGGCCTGTATCTGAAAAGTGACCGGCCAATTCTTGGATTAGGGTTGACTTCCCAGATCCATCTGGTCCTTCAATGGACAGTAAAAATCCCTGTTTCATAGTTCCCTCTTTTCTTAGCTACTATTATACCTGTTTTCATGAAATTTGACACTAGCTAAATCGTTCCAGGGGTACGGAAGGTACCTAAGCTCAAAAAAACAATCGGCATCTCAGAAACAAGCTGCCGATAGCTCAAAAGCTCTGGGAGAGGTTTTGAGATGGCTGATAAGGCTGGGATTGAAAAGCAACGTAAGATCCAATGGTTTTTTTAATATGAGCTTAAAATTCTATCCCACTCCCCAAAAGGTAAGGCAAAGCGAGCTGACAATGAATTCTTTTGATGTCCAAAGAGTTTTAGACTCCTTCGAAGGTGCAAAAAACTCCCCCGATTCCCGAATGGTTCATTCAAGAATCTGAGAGGGAGTTCCCTTACAGTTTAAAAAGCTTTGGCCTGGGTTTCGTGAATATAGTCCACTTGGAAGCCTTGTTTTTCGAGCTCTTCCTGAAGTTGCTCGTGGTCTGTTTGACCTTCCAATTGCAATTCAATGGTTACAGAACTATCTGCATTGGGGATATTAACAACGTTATCAATATTGAGATTACGCTCAACAACTGCGTGAACGGCACGTTCCAAGACTCCAACCTGATTGGTAGTCCGAACACGAACCCGAGTACCGGGTGCTCCATAACCGGCAACTTCCAAAAAGGCTTTGAAGACATCGCGATCTGTAATCACACCACGAAGCTCATCCCCTTTCATAACAGGAAGGATACCAACCTTATGTTTAAACATCAAGTAGACTGCATCTTCCAAGCTGGCATCTTCGTCAAGGGTAAAGACATCTCGGACCATGACATCCTTCACCTTGGTTTTGTTGAGGAGGTAGTTCATCTCATAGATGGATAGAGTTGTGGCTTTAGAAGGGGTTGCCTCTGCAATCGTACCTTCGGTTACCAAACCAACCAGTTTCCCATGATCCATAACTGGCAGACGATGAAGGTTTTGTTCCCGCATCAAATCTGCTGCATGTGCAATGGAAGTATCTGGGTCAATAAAGACCACTCGCTTTGTCATAAAATCTTTAACAGCCATATTCCAGTCCTTTCCGTCTGCTTGCTAACCGCCAAGGTAGGCCTTGCGAACTTCTTCCGATGTTAGAAGTTCTTGACCGGTACCTGCTAATACAATTTTACCATTTTCTAACACATAACCGCGATTGGAAATGGCTAGGGCCTTATTGGCATTTTGCTCAATCAATAAAACGGTTGTCCCTTGAGCTTGGATATCCTTAATGATTTCAAAAATCTCATTGATAAAGATAGGCGCTAATCCCATTGATGGCTCATCCAAAAGTAAGAGTTTCGGTGTTGACATCAGGGCCCGGCCCATAGCCAACATCTGCTGCTCTCCACCCGAAAGTGTTGCTGCATCTTGACCTTTACGCTCTTCCAAACGTGGGAAGCGCTCAAAAATTTTCTTCAAATTCCGAGCATTTTCTTCCCGGTCTTTTTTCAGAAAGGCACCCATTTCCAGATTTTCCATAACGGTTAGTCCTGGGAAAACATGACGTCCTTCTGGAACTTGTGATAGGCCTGAAGCAACAATTGTTTGTGCAGGCTGTTTGTGAATTTCCTGACCTTGAAACAGAATGCGCCCTTGACTTGGGCGGACCAAGCCGGAAATGGTCCGCAAGATACTGGTTTTTCCAGCCCCATTGGCCCCAATCAGGGAAACAACTTCCCCTTCAGCGACCTCAAAGCTGACATCATGGACGGCTTCAATCATCCCATAGTGAATGGACAGATTTTCAACTTGTAACATTGACATTAGGCTTCTCCTCCTAAGTAGGCTTCAATAACACGCTTATTGGTGCGGATCTCCTCAGGAGTTCCATGGGCGATCAACCGTCCATATTCCAGTACATAAATCCGCTCCGTTACTTCCATGACCAAACTCATATCATGTTCAATCAACATCACTGTGATGTTAAATTCTTCCTTAATTTTCCGAATCAAAGCTGTCAATTCAGCCGTTTCTTGAGGATTCATCCCAGCTGCTGGTTCATCCAAGAATAGAATCTTAGGTTGCGTCGCCAAGGCCCGCACAATTTCCAAGAGCCGCTGTTGCCCATAAGCCAAATTTTTCGCCAAGGTATCCGCATATTCTTCCAAAGAGAAGATTTCCAACAAATTTAGCGCCTTCTGCTTGTATTCCTCTTCCTTTTTATAATAAAGGGGAAGGCGGAAGAGGCTAGCCCAGATATGTGGGTTTTGGTGATTACCAAAAGCGATAAGAACATTATCAAGAACGGTTAAATCCTTGAACAAACGAATATTCTGGAAGGTCCGGCCCAGACCTAGACCCGCAATCGTATAAGGTTCTTTCCCATTGAGCTCATTGCCATCCAAGGTAATGGTTCCTTCACTTGGCTCGTAGACACCGGTCAACAAATTGAAGAGGGTCGATTTCCCCGCTCCATTGGGACCAATCAAACCCACCAATTCCCCCTTGTCCAATTCCAAGGTTACATCCCCAACAGCCGTTAAACCGCCGAAATGTTTTGTTAAGTGTTTAACTTCTAAAAGTGCCATTAGGACTTAACCTCCTTTTTTGATTTTGACAACAGATTCTTCAAACTCAATTCCCAGGTTCCCAAGAGACCACCTGGACGGAAAATCATCACCAGGATAAGGGCCAATGAGTAAACAATCATTCGGATGCTGGCCACATCTTGCAAGAGCATGTTCAAGATCCCAAGCACAACCGCTGCCACAATGGTTCCGGTCATCGAACCTAGACCACCAAATACCACGATAATCAAGATGTTGATCGAGTTGGTGAAGGCAAAGTCTTTAGGGACGACCGAACCAACAAAGCCGGCATGGAGAGAACCCGCAATACTTGCTGTGATCGCACCAAAGACAAAGGCCATAACCTTAATTTTAGTGGTGTTAATCCCAACTGATTCAGCCGCGATTTCATCCTCACGAACCGCCAAGGTTTGCCGACCAATCGGACTCCGCAAGTAGTTCAAGGTCACAATCGTTGTCAAAGCTGCTAGCAGGTAGACCATTTGCCAGGTTGTAAAGGCAGGAATCCCCAAAAGACCGGCAGCCCCGTTGGTCACCTCGCCACCATTGACAATGATAATCCGAATAATCTCAGCTACCCCCAGGGTTGCAATCGCCAAGTAGTCCCCCTTCAAACGGAGCGTTGGCAGACCAACCAAGAGGGCTACAAGACCCGCAACGGCCATCCCTGCTAGGACGGACACGATAAAACCACCATAGGTTGGCAACTGCTTCCCGATAATGGCCGTCGCATAAGCACCAATCGCCATAAATCCAGCATGCCCCAATGAGAATTGACCGGAGAAACCAACAATGAGGTTGAGACCTACAGCCAAGATAATATTAATTCCAATTTGTTGGAAGATCATTTGATAGTAGAGATTGAGCACATTCATCTCAACCAAAAGCGTAATCAAGGCATAGCCGGCAACTAGCAGCCCTGCCCAAATCATATTTTCCTTTAGATTTTTTTGCATGACTAGACCTTCTCCTTCACATTTTTACCAAGAATACCACTTGGACGTACTAGGAGAATCAAAATCAATACTCCATATACAATCGCGTCTCGGAAATCAGAGAATCCAAGCGCTGTTGCTGCCGTTTCGAGGACCCCGATCACAAAACCACCCAGGGCTGCCCCTGGAATAATTCCGATTCCGCCCAATACGGCCGCAACGAAGGATTTCAAACCAGGCGTCATCCCCATCAAAGGATCCAAGGAGTTGTAGTAAAGGGCGATGAGGACACCCGCTGCCCCTGCCAAGGCTGATCCAAGAGCAAAGGTAAAGCTAATGGTCCGATTGACATTAATTCCCATCAATTGTGCAGCGTCACTGTCAACAGACACAGCCCGCATAGCTTTCCCCATCTTGGTTTTCTTCACAATCAACTGCAGCACAATCATCAAGAGGATGGAAACTCCCAAAATCAACAATTGAATATTGGTCATTGAAACTGGACCAAGCTCATAGCGGACTGTTTCAATCACTTGTGGGAAAGGCCGTGGATTAGCACCAAAGAAGAAGACCATTCCATATTCCAAGAGGAAAGAAACCCCGATTGCGGTAATCAAAGCTGCAATCCGCGTTGACTGGCGCAGCGGCCGGTAAGCCAAGAACTCAATCAAGACCCCAAGGGCTGCGGTTCCAACCATGGCCAATAAGAGGGCCACAAAGAAATTTAAGTGGAGGGTATTAATGAGGAAATAACCTAGAAAGGCTCCCATCATATAAACATCCCCATGGGCAAAGTTGATCAAGCGAATAATTCCATATACCATGGTATAGCCCAAGGCAAGAAGAGCATAAATACTTCCCAAGATCAGCCCATTCAATAATTGCTGTAGTATCATTCTAAATAATCTCCTAAACGACTTAGTCTGGTTGTACCGAAACCGCTTCTTCAACCTTACCTTTTTGCATGGTCATCATAAAGGCTGATTTGCTGGTATTGTGATCGGCATCAAAGCTAGTTTTACCGGTTACCCCGTTATAGTTCTTAATCTTAGTCAGGTTATCCCGAATCTGGATGGAATTATCAGCTCCCTCCATCGCTTTGGCCATCATTTTCATCGAGTCATAAGCCAAGGCTGAGAAGGTACTTGGTTCTTCTTTAAAGCGGTCACGGTAAGCTTTTTTGAAGGCTTCCGCTTCTTCGCTGGTTTTTACAGTGGAAGAAAAACCAGATACAAAGTAGATATCATTGGCTTTCTCAGCTGTCGCCTGTTGGACAAACTCCTCTGAGTTCAAACCATCTCCACCAACAATCGGTTGATTCAAGCCCATCCCCCGCATTTGGTTGACAATCTTACCAGCTTCTGTATAGTAACCTGGCAGAACCATGGCATCAAAGTCCTTGCCTTTCATTTTTGTCAAGGCTGCTTGGAAGTCGGTATCCCCAGCGATAAAGGTCTCTTCAATCACAATGTCACCTTTATAGGCTTTCTTGAAGGACTTGGCAATCCCTTTGGCATAGTCACTCGAGTTATCGGTAAACAAGGCTACTTTTTTAGCCTTCAAATTATCCGCAACATACTTGGCAATGATTCGCCCTTGGTAGCTATCTTGAAAGGTTCCCACAAATAGGAAGTCCTGGCCAGCCGTCAAACCGTCTTGTGTCGCACTCGGTGAAATCACCGGTACACCCGCAATAGTAGCTTTCGGAATCGCTGCTGCAGTCGCACCAGAGGTTGCAGGGCCGACAATGGCATTGACTTCCTGTTGAATGGCCAAATTGGTTGATACTGAAGCTGCTTCTTGAGTTTCCGATTTATTATCTTTAGAAATGACTTCAATTTGCTTGCCATCAACACCACCTGCCTGGTTAATTTCCTCAACAGCTAGCAAGGCTCCTTTTTGCTCCACAGATCCATAAGCGGCTACAGAACCAGTATTTTCAAAGTTAAAGCCGACCTTAATAGTCTCCCCAATCTCTGTTCCCTTAGCTTTAGAACCGTCCGCAACTGGCACTTGGCTACAAGCTGCTAACAATGTCATAGAGGCCAGCAGGACTGTGGCCACTAACGTTTTACCTTTCATAAAACTACTCCTCTTTTTTTATAGAGTCTAATATATAGAATTGTCAGAAAATTGTCAATACATGTTCCCGATTTTTTACTTATTTTCTCATGAAAACTTTCATTTTTCCTTTCACAAATTAAAAAGCGGAATATCAGTCTCCGCTTTCTAGGGTTCCTAAATCGATACCTTGATAGGTGAGGGGCAATTCTGTTAACAAACTGGTTTGAATATCCCGTACAAAAGACTGCCCTTGCAATTGGGCGATAATCGACGATAGCTGGTCTGCTTTTACAAACAATTGAACATAGCGTAAGCGCCGGGAGTGATAAGCAATATCCCCATAGGAACTCAACTTGCGCCGATCCCGATTATAATATAGATAAACATACAATGACCGATGTTGAACCTTTGCTTCCATAGCCTCTCCTTTTAGAACCATTTTATCATAAGAAATAGGCAAAAACTAGTCTCCCCAAAGGAAAATCAACCCAAATTATTCATACCTCAAACAACTCCGTGTAAATAGCTAAAAAATCATCAGAAATTGCCAAAAAACAATGGC
>NZ_JAOBSU010000038.1:0-14231 GCF_025447695.1 Streptococcus danieliae
CCACTCTATCTAAAAATCCCTCCCCTCTAAGGAGGGGAGGAAGGAAGATTGTCTTTATTCTATATTGTCAGTTTTCAAGGATTCCACACAACTTGACAAAGAACCTGAATTTTTAAGAATTCAAGCTTTTTTGATAGTCTGCAATAATGGCTTCTTTTTGAGCCTTGCTGAGTTTTTTGAATTGGGCTTCTGCTCTTAGGGCCTGGCTTTTGTCGGGGTAGGGTTGGGTGTAGACCAGGGTGACGGGGCGTCTCGCCCGTGTATACTTAGCCCCCTTGCCATCATTGTGCTGCTTGATTCGGCGTTCCAGATGGTTGGTGTAGCCGGTGTAGAGACTGTTGTCCCGGCAGCGAACCACGTAGATGCAGTCTCCTTTATTGGCGTCCATAGATCTCCTGAATCTCAGGCCGGTAGGAGCCGTCCTCCTCATGGATGTAGAGTGGCGGGAAGATCTTGAGGCCATCTGTTGAACCATCCTTGATTGCCTCAATTAAGATCATATTCGCTTCGCGGTTTTCCTTTGGGTAAACAAATTGGAGGCGCTTGGGTGCTAATTTGTGGGCCTGGAGTGTATTTAAAATGTCTAGTAAGCGATCTGGGCGATGGACCAGGGCCAGTCTCCCATTGGATTTGAGCACCTTCTGGGCAACGGTACAAATCTCTTCCAAATTGGTAGTGATTTCGTGGCGGGCTAGGAGGTAGTAGGGGCTCAGGTTTTTATTGGACGTTTCACTAGCCTTGAAATAGGGAGGGTTGCAGAGGATTAAATCGACCTGACTGGGAGGGAGCTCTTGGGGCAAATCTTTTAAATCCATATTCCACACCTCAACCTGCTGCTCCAAGTTATTCAAGTGAACTGACCGTTGGGCCATATCCGCCAAACGTTCTTGGATTTCTACCAAGAGAATGGAGGCCTTGGTATGCTGGCTAGCGAAGAGGCCGACAGCTCCATTGCCGGCGCAAAGATCGAGGATTTTCCCTTTCTTTGGCAATTTAGGGAAGCGAGACAGCAGAACACTGTCGATGGAGTAGGAGAAGACTTCACGATTTTGGATAATTTTTACCGGACTGGTAAACAACTGATCCAGCCGTTCCCCCGGAAGCAATTCAATTTTACACATAAAACCATTATAGCATTTTATCAAAGAAAGCAGGCAACCGAATCGGTTGCCTGACTGAAGCGTTTAAATTTCCTGGTAGTTAACGTCGAGAGCCCGCTGGACGGCTGGTCGCTGTGCGATTTTTGCGGTCCAGGCTTGGAGGTTTTGGTATTCCCCTACATTGAGGAAGTGGCCGGCCTTGTCCCAAATCTTGTCTTGGGCGAGACGGCCGTACCAGGACCAGATGGCAATATCAGCGATACTGTAGCTGTCACCGGCGATATAGGGTTTGTCGGCCAATTCCTTGTCGAGGAGGTCCAACTGGCGTTTGGTTTCCATGGCAAAGCGGTTAATGGCGTATTCAATCTTTTCCGGTGCATAGTGGAAGAAATGGCCGAAACCTCCGCCTAGGAAGGGAGCAGCACCTGTTTGCCAGAAGAGCCAGTTGAGGACTTCATTACGGTCTGCGGGATCTTTGGGCAGCAACTGCTCAAATTTTTCAGCTAGATAGAGCAGGATATTGGCAGATTCAAACACGCGCACTGGCTTGTCAGCAGACAAATCGAGCAAGGCTGGAATTTTTGAGTTGGGATTGATGCTAACAAAGTCCGAACCAAATTGATCGCCATCGCCAATCTTAATCCGGAAGGCATCGTAATCAGCCTCAGCAATCCCCAACTCTCGTAGCTCTTCAAACATGATGAGGGCTTTAATGCCGTTTGGCGTTGAAAGCGAGTAGAGTTGGAAGGGGTTATCGCCCTTTGGCAAGGTCTGCTCGAACCGACTTCCAGCTGTGGGTTGGTTGAGCCCACCCCAGGCTCCGCCGAGGTTGGCAGGGTTCTCCCAAATTTCAGGTACTTTGTATTGAGACATAGCTTTCTCCTTGTTTTTTCTACTGTTATGCTATCAGATTCAAGGAGTCATTTCAAGTTTTTACTACGGCACAAAAAACTGTACGGATCTCGCACAGCTTTTTGCCTATTCTCTCCTTAGCTGGTCGCCATCATATCTTTGGGATAGTAGCGTTTGGAGAAGAGGATGAAAATAAGTGTAAAGATTGTCGCAAGAACCAGGTAGACTGGCCAGGTGTTGGCTGTTAGGCTACCGATATGCAAGAGTCCTTTGAGAAAATGAGCCGAGAGGAAGAAACCTCCAACGGACCAGATGATCAAACCTACACGCCAGAGGTTGAGCGGGAGGCAGGCCCGAATAACGGCTAGGAAGGAAATCGTTCCGAGTAGGTAGTAGGATAGGGTTGCAATCTCCACACTGGACCAACCAACAATGCTTCCATAAATTTGACTAAAGAGGACAGATACAATAATCATGACCGCATTAGGTAGAGCCAGGAACATAGATTTCTTGAGGAAATGAGGCTCAACTGGCTTGATGTTGCGCTCGAAGGTTAACACAAATGGTGGGAAGCCTTCGACAAATTGGTCAACCAGGGTAATCTGGATCGGGATGAATGGGAAAATCATAATCCAATCGGCCCGGAAGAAGAGGATGGTTGCCATACAGATTAAGCTCAAGACAAAGGAATAGATGGTTTTGATAAAGAAGATTGGCGCGATGAGTCCAATATTGTTGACCACTCGGCGACCTTCAAAGAGGATTTCAGGGACATCGTTAAAGTCTGAGTTGAGGAGGACTAGGTTGGCAATCTGCCGGGTTGCTGGATCTCCTTCAGCCATAACGATGGAACAGTCAGCCTCACGGAGAGCGAGAATGTCATTGACCCCGTCTCCAGTCATGGCAGTGGTATGACCAGCAGCCTTGAGAGTCTGAATAATCAAGCGTTTTTGATGAGGGGAGACGCGACCAAAGATAGCTGTTTGAGCTACGGCTGCTTCTAACTCTTCATCTGTAACCTTAGAACAGTCCAGGTATTGTCTATAGTTGTGGAAGCCGGCTTTGGCAGCCACATTGGATACAGTAACGGGGTTGTCTCCAGAAATAATCTTCAGATCAACATTTTGGGAGCGGAGATACTCGAGGGTTTCGGCAGCTCCTTCACGAACGGGATCTGAGATTTCCAAAACAGTCAGTGCCTCAAGGTTGTCCGGTAGAGCCGGCTGTTCAAGGTTGAGGTCATCTGGGCTCCAGGCAAAGGCGAGGACCCGTGATCCTCGTTCTTGGGCAGCTTGGATAAAATCATTGGTTCCGCTGATTAAGAAGTCGGTTGCTCCCAGGTAAAAACTTCCCTTATCGGCAAACTGAATGGCTCCCCATTTGCGGTCGCTAGAGAAAGGAATGTTTGCGACCAATTGAGCGGGATTTGCTGGTTCTGTGACAAATTGGCGAATGGCCCGTGAGGTTGGGTTTTTATCCTCGGAATGGCTCATATAGTGGGCTAGATTTTCTAAAATTTCTTGGCGGGAGTGGTCTTCGGAGAGGATTTCCAAGTCTTCAACGGTCATTTTCCCTTCGGTGATGGTCCCGGTTTTGTCCAAACAAAGGGTGTCCACACGCGCCAGGGTTTCGACGGAATACATTTCCTGAACCAAGACCTTGCGCATTCCAAGCTTGATGACAGCGGTTAGGAGGGAAGTGATGGTTAAAAGAGCAATCCCTTTTGGTAGCATGCCCAAGAGGGCAGTGGAGGTATTGACTACTGAATCTTTTAGCGGAAGCATCTTCATGACAAAGGCTTCCAAGAAGAGAATTAGTCCAAAGGGAATAATGATTTTTCCGGTGAAGTTGGCGATCTTGTTCAACTCGGCTAAGATTTTGGAGTTGATTGGTTTGACGACCTTGGCTTCGGTCATCAATTTGGCTGCATAGTTGTCAGCTCCGACGCGAATGATTTGCGCATGAACTTGGCCGGATGCTAGGAAGGAGCCAGAGAGTAATTCGTCACCGATATTTTTCGGAACGAGGTCACTTTCTCCTGTCAGCATGGCTTCATTGGTTTCGGCCATGCCTGAGAGAACCTGGGCATCACTGGGGACCTGCTCACCTGCTGCTAGCAGGATTACATCATCCAGGACTAATTCTTCTGAATCAATAGCGGTGAGTTGGCCATCACGATAGACTTGAACTTGCTCTTTATTGAGCAGGTTGAGTTTATCGATCATGTGCTTGGCCCGCAACTCTGTAACAATTCCCGAGAAGGCGTTAAAGCAGATGACTGCAAAGAAGACCAGGTTGGACCAGGCTTGAACGGCCATCAAGGCGAGGGCAATGGCAAAGTTCAGAGCATTAAAGAGGGTGAAAACATTCCTCTTGATAATGTCCCAGGTGCTGGTTGAAGCATCGGCGTTAAACTGGTTGACTTGGTTGCGCGCCCGGCGCTCGTCAACTTGGACTTGCGTTAGTCCCATCAATTGTTCTTTCTTATCCATACCTCCTATCTTATCAGATTTGTTATAAAAATACTATTTGCGTGCTGTAAAAGCTTGGGGTATAATGTCAAAAAAAGGTTCCCTAGAATCCTATAAAATGATCAGGAAGGTGACCTATCCGCAGAAAGCAAAACGTAAGGCGGATAGGTTCCTAGGGAACTCGTGCCAGTCTTTTCCTATTAGAGGATTCGTGCTGGTAGCCTAAGAAAGGAAATTCTCTTTCTTTCTCAATCATTAGGATGGTTGTTTACGTTTTAGAGAGCAGAAATGATGTTTTATGCCTATCTGCGAAGTCTGGTAGCCCTCTTGTTATGGGCTGTGAATGGACCCACGCGCTATGAAAATCTTGACAAATTACCCGATCCCGAGAGCAACTATGTGCTGGTAGCTCCCCACAAAACGCTTTGGGATCCTGTTTACCTAGCCTTTGCGGCTCGGCCCAAACGCTTTATCATCATGGCCAAGCAGGAGTTGTTTGCCAATCGTGTGCTGGGTTGGTGGATTCGGATGTGTGGCGCCTTCCCCGTGGATCGGGAGAATCCCAGCCAAGAAGTCCTCAAATACCCTGTCCGGATGCTGCGCAAAAGTGCTTTTTCACTTATGCTTTTCCCATCGGGCTCTCGTCATTCTTCAGAGCTGAAGGGCGGTGTCGCGGTGATTGCCAAAACAGCCAAGGTGCCGATTGTACCAGCCTTTTACCAAGGGCCGACAAGCATTGGGGGGCTTTTGAAGGGTGAGCCGGTCACCATTCGGATTGGGGACAGCCTGGACATTAGCGACATCAAACGGATGAATGCGGAGGGGGTCAACTGTGTCGCTGAACGAATCCAAGCCTCTTTTCAACAACTGGAGGCCGAGATTCAACCGCAAAAACGCAGCCTTTTAACCTGGTTGCTCCTGCCCATCCGCCTAGTGGTCTTGCTGCTAGTTGTGGTGCTGATCCTCTTGACGGTCCTCTTTAGCTGGATCGCCTCTTTTGTCTACCAACCCAATCTTGATGTGGATTAGTTTTTTTCTTTTTTCTCCGAATAAAAAAGTAGGAGGAATGCTCATGCACAATTGGAAAGAACTACTTCGCCAAAATGCCTTGCCACTGCTCCTGGTTCTGGGAGTGGTGGCTTTTTTGATCTATAAACAGCTGACACCGGAGACCCAATCTCAAGCCAGCACTCCCTTGCTGTCGACGACGAAGGCGACACAAAGCAGCTCGGCCTCATCGCAGGTAGGGACCGAGACTGGGAAGATTACGGTGGATGTCAAGGGCGCTGTGCAGAAGCCGGGGGTTTATGAATTAGTAAGTCCGGCACGTGCTCAGACAGCCATTCAAAAGGCGGGTGGCCTAACGTCGGAGGCTGATCCCAATGGCCTTAATTTGGCACAACTGCTCAAAGACGAGGCCATTGTTTATGTCCCTCGTCAAGGGGAAGCGCCAGCAGTTGCGGCGACGGGCTCGGCTGGACCGGTTGGGTCTCTTGGGGCCAGCTCGGCTGACTCTGGCAAAATCAAGCTCAACCAGGCCAGTGCTGAAGACTTGCAAAAAATTCCCGGCATCGGTAAGAAACGGGCCGAAGATATCCTAGCCTTTCGCAACCAAAATGGCGGTTTCAAATCGATTGACGATTTGAAACAAGTATCCGGCATTGGTGAGAAAACCTTGGAAAAAATCAAGGATCATGTCCAGATTGATTAGGGGTTGGCAGATGGCCTTCAAACAGATTCTGCAAAACCTATCCCAGCAGCTGTCCCTGTCTCACCTAGCTTTGCTGGTAGCTTTATCTTATTACAGCTGGTGGACTGGTCATCCCCTGCTCCTAGCCCTCTGGCTCTTGGTCTGTTGCTGCCTTTATCGCAATCAGGGACGAAAGGTCTGGCTAGGGACTGGTTTGCTTCTTTTGGTTTTACTTGCAAGCTGGCAGGGGAGACTAGAGTTGGCTCACCAAAAGGCGGCAGCAGAAGTCGAGGCACCCGCCCAGGTGTTCTTGCTCCCTGATAGTTTGGTGTATGAAGCTGATAGCCTAAAAGGTCTGGCCAAATGGGATGACCATCTCTATCGTTTTAGCTACCGCTTACAGGAAGGAGAAAATCTAGCCTATTTGCAAAGAGGAGGAGGACTGCCTCTTGTCAAGATTACAGGTGAGCTGGGACAAGCACGGGCACAGGAGAATTTTGGTGGCTTTGATTACCGGGCCTATCTAGCCAATCAAGGGGTTTATCACACTCTGAAGATTAAGCGGTTAGAGAGTGTAGTCTGGCAGGAGTCTTGGAATCCGGTGGACCAGTTAAGGATCTGGCGGGCGAGCTGGATTCATTGGATCCAAGCGACCTATCCCGCAGAACTAGCTTCTTATATGACTGGTTTGCTTCTGGGCTACTTGCCGGCCAGTTTTGCGGAGCGGGGCCAGGTCTACCGTCAGCTGGGGATTTTCCATCTTTTTGCCCTTTCCGGTATGCAGGTTGCTTTTTTTACGAAACTTTACCGCCGCTGCTTGGCTAGATTCGGCGTAACCAAGGAGAGCCTCAATCAGCTACAATGGCTCTTTTCCTTTGCCTATGCTGGCCTAACAGGCTGGAGTCCTTCTGTCTTACGTGCGCTCGTGCAGCAACAGCTTGCCCTATTGGGCCTGCGGGGCATGCAACAGTTTTGGAGTCTGATTCTACTGATGGCGGCCTTTACCCCTCAGTATTTTCAAGATATGGGCGCCCTTTTATCGCTCCTTTTTACCTTTATCTTGCAGGTTTTAGCCCAAGATCGTCGCTTAGCCAGTGGTTGGAAACAAGCCCTAATCCTAGCCTTAGCCAGCCTACCCATTCTCAGTCTGTTTTTCAGTGAATACCAACCCTTGGGGATTTTTTTGACCGTCCTTTTGTCCTTACTGTTTGACCGCCTGCTCTTGCCGCTTTTTTTAGCCTTGATTGCTTTGGTTCCTGTGACAAAAGGAGAAGAGGTTAATAGCTTTTTACAAGGCTTGGATGGTTTTTTACAAAAGGTACAAGCTCAGTTACCCGGCCCTATTATTCTCGGTCAGCCCTCCCTCCCCCTCTTTCTATTTTTATTGGTCTGCCTGGCCTTGATGTGGGACCTACGATCCCAAAAAAGACAGGTCTACCTCTATTTGTCCCTGTTTTTGGTCGGTTTATTTTTGACCAAATATCCCCTGATCAATGAAATCACTATTGTGAACATTGGTCAGGGCGATAGTATTTTTCTTAGGGATTGGCAGGGCCGTCAGGCTCTGATTGATGTTGGAGGTAAGGTCAGCTTTGGCCCCAAACCCAAACAGCCTGAAAAAGCCAATGCCGACTATCGCTTGATTCCCTATCTCAAATCCAGAGGGATTGACCACCTAGACCAGGTTTTCTTGACCCACCCAGATGCCGACCATGTTGGTGATCTTTTGGTAGTTGATCAGGCCATCCCCATCTCCCATATCTATGTCAGCCCAGGCAGCCTCAACAAGCCCGGCTTCTTGGAAAAATTACAGGCCACCCAAGCCCAGATTCACCTCGTTGAAGCTGGTCAGACTTGGCCTCTGTTTGATAGCCAACTCCAAGCCCTCTATCCCTTGGAAGAGGGTCAGGGAGACAACAATGATTCCTTGGTTCTCTACGGCCAGTTTTATCAGACACGTTTTCTTTTTACAGGAGATTTGGAAAAAGAGGGGGAAGAGGTAGTGCTGAAAGCCTATCCTGACCTCTCGGTCGATGTCCTCAAACTCGGCCATCATGGCAGCAAGGGCTCCTCGACCCCGGAATTTTTAGACCACCTTCATCCTAGCCTCGCCCTAATCTCAGCTGGCCAAGACAATCGCTACCACCATCCCCACGAGGAAACCTTGGAACGACTCCGGGAAAGGGGGATTCCCTGGTACCGAACCGATCAGGACGGTGCCATCCGTTTCTACGGCTGGTGGAATTGGCAACTGGAAACAGTTGCCAATTCCACCCTGGAGGTAGATCTCGAAGAATAAGAAAAGAGGCTGGGACAAAAGTCTAGCCTCATTGACTTTGGTTAGCAAAATACCTTTGACGCAGTAGCTGATTGGCCTCTTCGTTCGCTTTTCAAGCTCGGAAGAGGGCCTAATCAGCCTTGCGGGGGTGAGACTACGAACTAAATTTTTTCAAATTTAGTTCTGTCCCACTCCCTTTAAAGAACTATTTGATGCGACCTGGGCGTTCTTTATAGCCGTAGTAAGCATCTTCGATGATTTCTTGCATGTGATCTACCATAGCCAAGCGTGGGTTGGCTGGGGTACATTGGTCTTCATAGGCTAGAAGGGCCAATTCACATGAATACTCTTTGAGTTCTTTTTCGTCAATACCTTGGGCTTTGAGGTTCATTTCGATGCCGATCCGTTCCCCGAGATCATAGACAGCTTGGGCATAGGAAGCCACAGCTTCTTCTGGTGTTGCAGCTGGGAGTCCGAGCATCCGAGCAATATCTTGGTATTTCTCGTCGGCCTTGTAGTAGTTGTACTTAGGCCAGGTTGCAGTCTTAGCTGGACGAGTACCGTTGTAACGGATGACGTATGGCAAGAGGATGGCGTTGGTGCGACCGTGCACTGTGTGGAAGCGACCACCAATCTTGTGGGCCATGGAGTGAGAGATACCCAAGAAGGCGTTGGCAAAGGCCATTCCTGCAATGGTTGAAGCATTGTGCATTTTTTCGCGGGATTCAAAGTCGGCATTTTTTACAGAGCTTTCCAAGTTTTCAAAGACAAGTTTGATGGCTTGAAGGGCTAAGCCGTCAGTGAAGTCATTGGCCACGGTTGAGACATAAGCTTCAGTAGCATGGGTGAGGACATCCATACCGGTGTCTGCAGTCACATGAGCTGGGACGGTCATTACTAAGGCTGGATCGACAATGGCTACTGTTGGTGTGAGGGAGTAGTCGGCAATTGGGTATTTACGGTTATTGGCTTTGTCGGAGATAACCGCAAATGGGGTTACTTCAGATCCAGTACCGGATGTAGTTGGAATGGCAATGAATTTGGTTTTCTTACCGAGTTCTGGGAATTTGAAGGCCCGTTTCCGAATGTCCATAAATTTTTGAACCAGGTCATGAAAATCAACTTCTGGTTGCTCATAGAAGAGCCACATAACCTTGGCTGCATCCATTGGCGAACCTCCTCCAAGGGCAATGATGGTGTCTGGTTTGAAAGTACGCATCATTTCAGTTCCTTTGTAGACAGTTGTAATATCTGGATCTGGTTCAACGTCAGCAAAGATTTGGTAAACAACTTTGTTACGGCGAAGATTCAATTGTTCGAGGATGCGATCTAAGAAGCCGAATTCGACCATAGAGGAGTCTGTGACAATCATCACCCGTTCAACATCCCGACATTTTTGAAGATATTGGATTGAATCACGTTCGAAGTATGTTTTTGAAGGAACTTTAAACCACTGCATATTATTTCTACGTCTTCCTACTTTTTTGATGTTCAAGAGATTGACAGCGCTGACGTTATCACCGATTGAGTTGCGACCGTAAGAGCCACAGCCGAGGGTGAGGGATGGTAGGAAGGAGTTGTATACGTCCCCAATACCGCCGAAGGTTGAAGGAGAATTCCAGATGACCCGGATGGCTTTGACCAATTTTCCAAATGCTTGGGCCAATTCAGCATCTTCAGTATGGATGGCTGCAGAGTGGCCAAGGCCATCGAATTCAACCATTTGACGGGCTTTTTCCAGGCCGTCTTCACGGGAATCGGCTTTGAGAACAGCAATAACTGGGGAAAGTTTTTCCCGCGTTAGGGGTTCTTTTGGACCGACTTGGCTGACTTCGGCTGCGAGAATGTTGGTTCCTTCTGGAACTGAGAAACCGGCTTGTTCCGCAATCCAGCTGGCTGGTTTACCTACGATGGCTGGATTCAATTTGGCCAGGGCACAGTTCTTGCCGTTAGCTTTGGCTCCGAAGCAAAATTCTTCCAGCAGAGCCTTTTCTTTTTTGTTCACAAAATAGGTATGGTAGGATTTGAACTCTTCGACGAAAGCGTCATAGATTTCTTGGTCGATAATCACGGCTTGTTCAGAGGCACAGACCATACCGTTGTCGAAGGATTTGGACATGACAATGTCATGAACAGCCTGGCGAACATTGGCTGATTTTTCAACATAGGCTGGTACGTTTCCGGCTCCCACTCCTAGGGCTGGTTTGCCACAAGAGTAAGCGGCGCGGACCATGGCATTCCCACCGGTGGCGAGGATGGTGGAGATCCCGTCATGATTCATCAGAGCGGCAGTGGCTTCCATCGATGGGTGTTCAATCCATTGGATACAGTTTTCAGGAGCACCGGCTGCGATGGCTGCATCGCGCACAACACGTGCCGCATGGGCAGAAGATTCTTGAGCTGATGGGTGGAAGGCGAAAACAATCGGATTTCTGGTTTTCAAGGAAATCAAGGCCTTGAAGATGGCAGTAGAAGTCGGATTGGTGGTTGGTGTGATCCCACAGATCACACCGACAGGCTCTGCAATCAAGGTCAGACCAGTCACATCATCCTCTTCAATGACCCCAACTGTTTTGGTGTGGCGCATATTATTGACCACATGCTCACAAGCAAAGAGGTTTTTGGTTGCCTTATCCTCAAAGACACCCCGTCCAGTCTCAGTGAAGGCATGCATGGCCAAGGTTCCGTGGGCATCTAGGGCTGCAACAGAAGCCTTAGCAACAATGTAGTCCACCTCTTCCTGGTTGAGTTTGCGCATTTCCTCAAGGGCGGTCAAGCCCTTGCTGACCAAGGCCTCAACGTGGGCTTGTGCCAATTGTTCTTTTTCTTCTTTTGAAAGTGTTTTTTCAGTCATATACTTCTCCTGACATTTGTTAATTACTTCACATTAAATATTATAACCAATTCGTTTTCGTTTGTAAAGTTTTTCACAAGAATTTTTTAAAAAATTTCAAATGGGCTGCTTGCGAAATTTTTGCTAAAATAGAAGAAAAGGGGGCAGCATGATAGCGATTCGACAAGTAGAAAAAATGACAGCAGCCGATTTCCCAGTCATAACGGTAGTAGCCGGGGAGGATGTCGGGCAATTTTCCTTATTAAAAGAAGAGGTGCTGAGGAAGATTGGTTTTGATCCAGCCGATTTAAGTATGAGTCGCTTGGATATGCGCGAAGTTACCTATGCCCAAGTGCAAGAAGAATTGGAGAGCCTGCCTTTTTTCGCCGACAGCAAATGGGTAGTATTGGACTCCTTTTTGGACTTGACAACCGGCCGCAAGCGCTATTTGTCTGACGAGGACCTCAAGCGCTTTGAAGACTATGTGCAAAATCCGAGTCCGACCACCAAGGTGATCATTTTTGCGGAAGGTAAGCTGGATGGTAAACGCCGCTTGGTCAAGTTACTCAAGCGTCAGTCCCTCCTCTTGGAAACTCAGGAACTCAAAGAAAAAGACTTTCGGACTTTTTTACAGGAGGAGTTGCAAGTTCGCAGTTGGCAGTTGGGGACTGATTTACAGGATGTTTTGCTGGAGAAATCGATGCTGAATATTAGCCTGTTACGGCAAAATCTGGCCTTTATCGAGAATTATGGCTCTCCGGCTTCCCTGACTCTTGAAGAACTCCGGCAACTGCTGCCTAAAACACTTCAGGATAATCTCTTTGATCTGACACATTATCTCTTACAGGGACGGTTGGAGGCGGCTCGTTCTTTGATGGCCGACCTACGCCTTCAGGGTAAGGATGATATCCAAATTTTGGCTCTATTGTTAAGCCATTTTCGCCTCTTTCTTTATGTGCGGTTTTTGAGTCCCTTAACAGAGGCCAACTTGGTCGCTGAATTAAAGCGGTTGACAGGGAACAGCTACAATCCTTACCGGGTCCGTTTTGCCCAAAGAGATAGCCAAAACCTGCCGACAATTTATCTGCGAACCATTTACCAAAAGATTATTCAAACGGATTATGAGATGAAAACGGGGCTTTATGACAAGGCTTACCTCATGGATTTGTTGATGATTGAGATGGTACAAGGTCTCAAGCAGAAAAATTGAAATGACAGCGTTTTTTAAGTATGATGAAATAAGAAGAAAGAAAGAGGTGGACTATGTCTTATACAGTACCTGAATTGCCATATGCCTACGATGCTTTGGAGCCTTACATTGATCAGGAAACCATGCATTTACACCACGATAAGCATCATCAAGCTTACGTGAACAACTTGAATGCAGCTTTGGAAAAACATCCTGAAGTTACTGCAGATGTTGTGGACTTGTTGAAGGATGTTGACAGCATTCCTGCAGATATTCGTCAGGCTGTGATCAACAATGGTGGTGGTCATGTGAACCACTCTTTATTCTGGGAAATGATGACGCCAGAAGAAACAGCGCCATCTGCTGAGCTAGCAGCAGATCTTGAGGCGACTTTTGGTTCTATGGATGCCTTCAAAGAAGCCTTTGCGGCGGCTGCGGCTACTCGCTTTGGTTCTGGTTGGGCTTGGTTAGTCCTTAATGCTGAAGGGAAATTGGAAGTGGTTTCGACTGCCAACCAAGATAACCCAGTGTCGAATGGCCAAGAACCACTTCTTGGTTTGGATGTTTGGGAGCATGCTTACTATGTCAGCTACCGGAATCTTCGCCCAGACTACATCAAAGCTTTCTGGAATGTAGTTAACTGGAACAAGGTTTCAGAACTCTACGCCGCAGCAAAATAAACTACTAGATTATCGAAAAGAGCAAGCCGGTTGGCTTGCTCTTTTGTCGTTTATGGCTTACGCTTCTTTTCCAAGTAATGATGAACAACATAGGCAGAAGAAGTAGCGGCGATTACATTCCACCATTTAAAGGGCATGGACAGGAGTCTGGTTAGGATAAAGCTGATGCTGAGGGTTAGGAGGTTTCCTAGCAATAAAATTAGAAAATATTTTTTTTGTTCATCATAGTTTAGAAATTAATTCGACCATTATTTGGTACAGAGTCTCGTGCATCCCATTGTTGGGCTAAATAGGTTCCTGGGGAGAATAGGTTTACAGCGTAGTCGATGAAGACACTGTTTACAATCCATCCTCCTAGGTATTGGGATACTGCAGAGCGAATAGCACTTTTCACAGCATGGGCCCCCTTAACTTTAATAAGATTTGCAAGTCCAGAAACGGTACCTCCTAGAGCAAGAGGGCACCTCTAAAAACTAAATTTCTGAAAATCTAAATGTTGATTTATCAAGGTTTGAGTGATTCAATTTGAAGAAAAACTGGGGTTTTTAGAGGTCCCCAAGAGAAATTGCGGTATCGATAGCTGCCCCCATTTGTCCAACTGTAACTCCTTGCCAAGCAACCCGAAAAGGTGAGTTATCTGATGGTAGGCTGTAATCTCCCTGAAGTTGGCGTTCAATGACTTCTTCAATCCAATCTTTCGAAACATCTGGGTGTAAGCTTTGAATATCATCTGCTAATAAGTCGATTTGTTCCTCTGTTAATGAGTTAGTGGGAGTGATGTTGGTATCACTAGTTGTTACTTGGGGTAGCGTCTCGAAAGCATAGACTGTTGAAACATTAGGGGCTATGGTTGAAGCTAAGATGGTTGTTAAAAGAATTGTTGAAATAATTGTCTTACTTTTTTTCATAGTGAGCCTCCTTGTTTGGGGTGAAGGGATATGAAATGTTGATTTGGGACTTCAAATAGTATCGTATCCGAATTTTTAACCTTTCTAAGAGAGTGTACAATATCTTGTGTAAACGCAAAAAAGGAATAAATCCTGTTATAGTAGAGTTAGACTAAAAATACTACTAGAAAGATTTATTCCCATGACCCAGTTTATCACAGATTTAACCACATTTCTAGCTAATCATTCAG
>NZ_JAOBSU010000039.1:0-14109 GCF_025447695.1 Streptococcus danieliae
ATAATCGGGATAGAAAAGTAGGAAATACAGGGACTTTTGCTGGAAATTAGAGGACAAGAGTCCCTTCTTTTTTTATATGACGGAATACTTCTGGTTTTTAGAGGTGCCCATCAATTATTACAAGCAAGTCCTGATTTAGACAGTAAACGGAAGATTTTTGAAGACATTCTTGTTCGGCAAATTCATGAAGAATATAGCCTCAAAGAACTGGGAGAATTCAAGAAAACCCTAACGCTAGAACAGAAAAAAGAACTCGAACAAGCTCCTAATCTAGTCGCATTTGAAACAACACTCAAATCCTTCTACCAAACTGCCCAAGCCCAGCGGGACTTGGATAATCTGCTCGACCACTTAATCTTAGAAAGTACGGAAGCAGAATTTCATCAACTGCAAGCAGCCAGTAGCAATCCCGACACCTTTACCCAGACCATCCTGGAACTCTCTGCCCAAAAAGCACAACCGACAACTCCCACAAGACCGTTTCGAATTGTTCCTGCAGCAGCAATTCCGCTCATTTACGCCTACGGACCTGCTATTATTGCTGGAGCAAAAGTCGCAGGGGCAGCCCTAGCCACAGCAGTTGTCACCCACTTTGGAACTAAGGCAATCCAACGAACCTATCACCAGGCACAGGCTCAAGCTGCACAAAGACAACAGGCTCAGTATGCTGCCATGGCCAAAAGTTATACCAACCAACAGGCCAGAATCCAAGCCATCAGTCAAGCTCAGAGCTATACCTATACGGCACCTGGCCAGTATGCTATTCAGCATTACACCTATCAGCCAACTCCTTCCTATGGCTATAGCCCTAGCTATTCCTATGCTCCACAATCTGTTGGCAGCTATGCTGCCCCTACACGCGCCTACGGACAAGTTGCCGCCAATGTCTTTTATTATACAGGTGTTTCCAAACTTCCAGTTTATCATTTAACGGGGGTCAAACACACCGTCCTCCCCAACGAATCTGTTTGGTCGATTTCCCAAAAATACAAAATCGGCATGAATGATCTGGTTATTTGGAATGGACTGACCAACGGACTGATCCATCCCGGACAAAAGGTTGTGGTCAAACCAGACACCCTCATCAATAACGGACTCCAACACCAAGTCCTTCCAAATGAATCTGTCTGGTCCATTTCTCACAAATACGGCATCGCCATGGCTGATTTTAGAGCTTGGAATAACATCCAGCATGATACCATCCATCCTGGACAAAAAGTCTATGTCAAACCAAAATCTTGGGCCCAAAAAGCTCGATATATTGTCAAAGCAGGGGACTCTCTTTGGAGAATTGCTAAGGAACACGGGGTCACAATTGATGATTTAGTCAGATGGAATAAAGTTTCAAACTTTACCATTCACCCAGGGGATGCACTCATCACCACACAACCGCCCCTCAATCCAACACCAGCTGTCATCACCAAACAACCACTACCCCAGCTTGGCACACTCTATACAGTGAAAGCTGGAGATTCCATCTGGAAAATTGCCAACGACCACAAGATCACAATGCAGGAACTCCTGGACTGGAATCAGATTCACAATCAAACCATCCATCCTGGGCAGCAACTCGTCACCCAAAAACCAACAAGTTCTGCCAAAAGCACTGCCAGTAGCTCCTATACGGTCAAAGCAGGCGATTCGGTCTGGAAAATAGCCCACGACCATGGTATCTCCATGGATGACTTAGTCAAGTGGAATAAGATCTCCAACTTTACCATCCACCCCGGCGAAGTCCTTATTCTCAAACAACCAACAGAAGCACCCTATTCCGGACTCACAACCCATACCGTTCAAGCTGGTGAATCCGTCTGGCTCATCGCTCAGAAATATGGCATCACCATGGATGAACTGGTGAAATGGAACAACATTTCCAATTTCGCAATCCATCCGGGGCAGAGAGTGATAACTGGGCGTAAACCAACAAATGCCGAAGCTAGAGCACAGGCTAAAAAGTTAGGTTACAGAGAGTATAAAGGTGCTGGAAACTCACACGGTGCATTAATCTTTGAAAGAAAAAAAGGTAAAGGACCAAGATTTATTTCTGCGGATCAAGATGTACACAATGGTGGTTATTGGAAAGGTGGCAATGATCCCGAAACCCTTAAATCTAGAACAGGTCGCTCAGGAACCTATGATAAGAATTTAAATAGAATAAAGGACTAAAAATTACAGATTAAAAACCTTCAATAACAATAGTACCACAGAAATAGAGAGTAATTATTTCAATGTAGTCCTTAAAGGGGACCTCTAAAAATCCCAGTTTTTCCTTCAAATTGAATCACTCAAACCTTGATAAATCAACATTTAGATTTTCAGAAATTTAGTTTTTAGATGTGCCCTAAACAATAAATATCAGGTAATTAAGAGAGGACCCTCTATGCCAGCATTATCTATTTACAAGTACGACAAAAGCAACCCCAACTACGTTGACGATTGGACAGCTATATCTGATATTGGGGATAGCTTTTATGGAAAAGTATTGACCTTAGAAGACTATCTTGAAGTCGAAAACCGGTATGTCCAAACCATTGAAAAGATTCTACAATTATTCAACGTTGATAGCCTTGAGGTAAGAGAGTTGGAAAAAGCTTTTAGTTTTCATTCCCAAAAAAAGGAAAATCGACTAAACCAAAAACAAGGACACTTATTTCAACAACTTGATAACGGATTGTTACTAACTAGAGAAGCAATCTCTGAGCTTGTTCGATTTAATCTCCGGGAAACAGTCTGGTGCCGTCTCTACAGCCCTAATCTTCAAGTCCACTTTGGCTATGATTATTATATGTATGTCCAAAGTATGGACGAGGAGAAACTCGAACAGTGTAAGCAGATCATCCGTGAGATGAATCTTTACTATCAAGAATTTTTAATCTCCCCTCATCAAATGGAGGAAGAAGATATTGCTCCTCATACTTACACTTGGGGTGATGGTCAGACCAATCCACCAGGTGATTACCACCATGACCTCCGTATTTCCAAGGATAATCCTCAGAATCGCACATATACCGAGTGGAGTAATTTTGACGAAATCGAAAACGGACTGGCTTGGGAAGAATACCTAGCTGTGGAACAAAAATACCTCCAGCTCGTTTTAGACTTTTTGGAGTCCTTCCAAGTAAACGAACTAGTCATAAATGGAATATCTCTGCATAAAATTCAGGAAATCGGTGTCCCTGAACACTACTTCTCCCCTAAGGAAATAGTACTATTCCAACAATTGCAGGAATATGATGAAAATGTGGAAGATTGGACAGTTGAAGGTCTCATCGTCCAAAAAGAAGACTTTTCCACCCTATTTAGACTAATGTTCAAGGGTATATTTACGAATTGGATTACCAACGGCTCTACTACCATCCAATTCGACTCTTCCTACCGGCTCTACCTCTCCTTCTACGCCCACAAAAAGGAGATTCAAAATTTAATTGAAAAACATGGCCTTTATTGGCAAGAACGCCAACCACCTTATAAGGAAGCAGTTGGCTTCAGATAATTAAGGGCACTTCTAAAAACTCATACTTATTGTCGCCTTATTTTAAATAGGCAGGTATTCCTATTTGGTAGTGCAGACGTGAGCAGCCTCCTTCGGAGTCTCATCACTAGATTTTGAGCCAAGGTCTCAAAATCTCCGCCATCAGCAGTTGTTTCCAACTGCTGATGGTTCCACTACAGTAGAAATACCTGCTTTTCTTTATTTACACTCCTTAAGTTTTGTGATATAATAGATTTACTAAGATAAACGAGGAGTTGTCGTGCTATTATTTTCCGACAATGAACGACTTCTAGAAAAACTTTCACAATTAGGAAATCAACTAGAACGACTTGATAAGACTGTGAATTGGACAAGATTTCGACTAGCCCTGAACCGCATTTTTGGCAATAAAAAGAAAAATCCTGCAAAAGGTGGTAGACCTCCCTATGACTACCTCATGATGTTTAAAATTCTCCTTCTTGCCCGCCTTTATAATTTGTCAGACGAAGCCATGGAATACCAGCTATATGATCGTCTGTCTTTTCGTCGTTTTGTTTTAACAGATCAAACGACTGAATTTGAATACATGGGCTTAGTGCGTCCAAAAATCAGAATTCTCCCGATAATCGGGATAGAAAAGTAGGAAATACAGGGACTTTTGCTGGAAATTGGAGGCCAAGCTTTTTATATGACGGAATGTTTCTAGTTTTATAGGTGCCCTTAAGAGAGGATCCTATATGACAATATTATACATTTATAAATCTGTTCCATATTATCAGTTTTCAGGGATTCCACACAACTCGACAAAGAACTAGAATTGCCAACGACCATGGTATCTCCATGGATGACTTAGTCAAGTGGAATAAGATCTCCAACTTTACCATCCACCCCGGCGAAGTCCTTATTCTCAAACAACCAACAGAAGCACCCTATTCCGGACTCACAACCCATACCGTCCAAGCTGGTGAATCCGTCTGGCTCATCGCTCAAAAATATGGCATCACCATGGATGAACTGGTGGAATGGAATAACATTTCCAATTTCACAATCCATCCGGGGCAAAGGGTGATTATTGGCTATGTACCCTCTCCAGAAACTACAAAACTTGCTAAAGAATTAGGGTATAAGAAAAGAAATGAGAGAAGTGGGCATAACACTCCTATCTATGAACGACTTAAACACGCGAAAGTGAAAGGACCAAAATTTATTTCCCCAGATAGAGATGCTCACAGCGGAGGATATTGGAAAGGGGCTAATTCCCTTGAAGACCTCAGAGATAAAACAACTCGAGGTGGTACCTACGATAAAAACTTAAACAAAATTGGAGATTAACCCTATCAAACACACTCAATACAGAAAGGAATACCCATGACTACTTTTCAAATTTACAAGTATGACAAAAGTAGTAAGGAATACTACGGAGATTGGACTGTCGTTTCCGATATTGGCAACTATTTCCATGGAGAACAACTAACTCTTGAAGAATATCTGAAAACAGAAACTCATTACACACAAGTCGTGCTCAAACTCCTAAAGTACCTTCACATTGACCGTCTCCAAGTTAAATACCTATCAAAACTATATAGTCTGCACTGGAATCAACAACATACATTTTTCAATCAAGAATTGAGCACCCCCTATCAAAAATTGGAGCAAGGTATTGAACTCAATCAACAGGAAATCGAGGATACTATTCGCTTAAACTTAAGAGGAGCTGTAAACTGCTTACTGTATCATCCCAAAATAGAGGTCTTTATGGGCTATGATTACTATATGTATGTCAAATTAAATCAGAACTTCCCTCTAGATATTATTTCCAGTATCATAAAACGTGAAAAACTCTATTGGGAAGCCCTCGAAAACTTCGACTATTTTTACGAAGACATCGCAGAGAATCGGTTGGCCTTGGGTTATACTTGGTCCGATGGAAGTAGTAACCCTTCAGGAGATTACCACCATGATTTACAGATTTCCAAAGAACCTCCCGCTGATCGCCTAAAAGCTACTTGGACTGCCTTCGACGGTGTCACCCCTCTTCACCTTGACGACTATCTGCGCATCGAGCAGGCCTATTTAGCACTTGTACTAGATTTTTTAAAAGAGAATGAAATCCGTGAGTTTCAAGCGAAGTATCTTTCTTTTAATTCAGAAGATACTCTAGGAGTTTCTTCTGACTCTTTTTCAGCTGAAGAGGAAAGCTTATTTCACCATCTACAAACTATTGAAGATTTGGAGCCTATTTATATTCAGGAAAAGAACTTCGTTCCCTTTTTCCGATTATTATTTAAGGGGCGTCTGAATGCTTGGATTAAGGTCAACTCCCTTTCCATCCAATTCGATTCCTCCTACCGGCTCTACCTCTCCTTCTACGGCCACAAAAAGGAAGTCCAGCAACTGGTTGAAAAACATGGCCTTTATTGGCAGGAGCGGCAACCGCCTTATCACGAGGCTGTCGATTTCAGTTAACATCATTCCTTCACAAAAAGAGCCCTGCCTAGCAGAGCTCTTTTTTGGAGATTATTATGAAAAAGAAAAGTTTTAGGAGTCAAATTAAGAGGTTTTCTTAATTTATGACTCTAGTATAGCCTCGCCACCTTAAAACAAGCTTAAGCTAGTGCTTATTTTTCCGAGTTACAAAAACGGTAACTCCGAAATCTCCCCCAAGTGCTCAATCGCCTGACTCTCTGGGTGACTCAAAAAATTGATGGACTGGATCCCCGCTGCCAGGGCGGCTTCAATATCCAGCAGACGATCGCCAATATAGTAGGTCTGATCAGGATTCAATTTGTACTTGTCCATCAAATAATAGAGGGCCTCCGGATCCGGTTTCCGCGCAAAGCCATCGCTGGCGGTCACCACCTCCTGGAAGTAGGTAGCCAAATCCAGGCGCTCCAAGAGCGGGTGGGCTTCCGCATCCTTGTGGGTAAACACAAACTGCTGAATCCCCTGCTCCTCCGCCCAGTCCAGCACCTCCCGAGCTCCCGGTAACAGGCGGATTTCCCCACTGAATTGCGGCAAAGCCGTTTGGTACAGAGGTTTCAAATTACTGCCCGTTTCTTTTTCAATTTTTTCAAAAAAATCCTTAACAGAAGTCGCCAGAATATGCCGGCGAATAGCCTCCTTGTCAAAAGGAACATCCGTGTTCCTCAAAGCCTGGTTAATGGCAGCCAAGATGGCTTCATAAGAATCCAAGAGCGTCCCATCCAAATCCCAAATAAAAGCAGTCATACCTGCTCCTTTCTATACAAACGGTAATGACGTCTGAGCCACCACCAACGAAAACCATTGTCCACGATTGTTCCAATCCAGATGCCAACTAAACCCCAGCCCAACCAATGACCGAACAAGGCTCCACAGCCTAAGCGCAGGACCCACATGCCGATACTAGTCGCATAAAAAGGCAAGCGAGCATTGCCCAAGCCCTGCCACAAACTGGTGTAGATCAGGGTCCCGGCTGTCATAGGCGTCCCTAGGAGGGCAAACAGTAAGACTGTCTGACTAGCGGCTAAAACCTGGGGCTGGCTATTGTAAAGTTGCGTGAGAGGCTGCCCCAAGAGGTAAAAGACCAGGGCGATTGGAGCCATCAAAATCAAGGTCCAGAAATAGAGGCGGTGGGTCAAGACATCCACCTGTTCCCAATCCTCCTGCCCCCGTGCCTGGGCAATCAGAATCACGCCCGCTGTAGCCATCCCTAGGGCTGGCATCACATTGAATTGAATCAAGGTTTCGCCAATCGCATTTCCGGCAACCACTTCTGTTCCAAAGGACACAACCAGAACCATTAGCAGAAAATCGCCTAAACGCATCATCAGACGTTCCCCCGCAGCCGGAAGGGCAAAACTGACCAAGCTCCAATTCCAAGTCCAGGAAAATCCCAGGAGAGGGAAGGGAACCCGCCACCAAAGGTAGAGTGTCCCCAACAAACGGGCTAGGACTGTTCCCAGGGCAACCCCCATCAAACCTCCATTCAGACCATAAAGGAAAACAAGGGAGAGTATCACATTTAGAAAATTCGCCAGCAAACTAACCCACATAGGTTCCTGGGGCCTCCCCCAGGTTCGCAAAATAGCCCCCAGACTCATCATCAGCCCCTGAAATAGGATAGTTCCCCCGACGAAACTGAGGTAAAGACCACCAGTCTGGACCACCGCTAGATCTGTCCCCATCAAAGCCAGAATCGCAGGACCTGCCAACACCGACAACAAGCCCAAGACCAGAGCTAGCAAAACCGTCAAAGCCAGACCCGACCGGGCCAACTGCTGGGCCTCCTCCTCGTCTGTAGCCTGAGCCTTGGCGACAAAACTGGACAGGGTTGCCACCAAGGCTAAAAACAAGGCCTGATAGATCGCTAATACGCTAGAAGCCAAGGACACACCTGAAAGAGCCACCAAGCCAAGACTGGCTACTAGATAGGAGTCGACCACTCCCATCACCATCTGTAAAAAATTCTCTAACATAGCCGGCAAGGCCACACTGAAAATCCGCCGATTGACATTATTCATAAGTCTAGTATATCAAAAGGAGGCTGGATATGAGATCCAACCTCTTGAATAATTCCGGCGTCAAGGCACCTTGCCCTAGACCATTCAGCAAGACTAGGGTTTGGTCGGAGCATCCTGGGCCTTCTTCAAGACATCCCGAACGGTCTTAGCGTATAGTTTCCCACCTTGGGCAATGCCACCAGCATTGGCTCCAAAGTGAACATCGTCTGTTCCATACCAGATTGCAGGGTTGTCGACAGCCGTCTGATGCCAGTCCGCAACAAGTACATAGTCATACTGATCCGCCAGTTTAAGCATGTAATCTCGGGTCCGGTTAGCAATCGCATTGGGGTTATTCAGAATTCGACCATCATAAGGTGTTACCAGGATCAAACGATGATCAGCTGGTAGAAGCTCCATTAATTGATCCAATTCCTCAGCATAATCGTTCACTTCATTGACCCCAAGAGCAATAATGACATCGGTCACCAGGGTGCCTTTTTGGGTCGCCTTTTTCAGCATTTTCCGGCCATCAATCAGGTTCCGTGACACAGCCGCATCCATATCAAGTCCAGGAAGGGCTTCATGGAGCCAATCACTGGCCCGCAGGGCAACAGAATCGCCAATCAGCGTCGCCCCATTAGCCACAGCATCAGGATTTTCGGTTCGAATCCGAGTTGAACGCATTTGCTGCCGAGCCTGCTGTAGACTGTTACCCACTAAATTAGCCTCAAAACTGCCCATCATTGGACTGGTCACAACCCCGATGCCCCAGGCAGTTACCAACAGGAGCGGTAGAACCCACCCTTTCCAGCCCAGGCTGGGAAGAACCACGGGCGTACCCAAGATTTTCGGATTTTTCCCTTGCAAGATTGGCTCCAAGAGGTAAAAAGAAAAAGCAGCCAAGATCAGAGAAAACAGCGTGGTTAGGAAAACAGCTTGATCATGCCCCATCCATTCGGAAAAAATCAAATAAAGGGGCCAATGGAAGAGATAAACTCCGTAAGAGGTGCTGGCTAGGAAGTCCAGTAGCCGTGGTTCCTTGAGCCGGGTCTTCTCATGTAAGATACGTGTGGTCAGGATCATCATCCCCGCCAAAAGGGAGGCTGCCAAGAGACCCAGAGTATAGGTCCACAAGGACTCAAAGGGGAGAAAACGAGCCAGTGCAATCGACAGCCCCAAGGCTCCCAGATAAACCAACAGGGTCTTGCCCAAACTCCACTTCTGGATCAGACTCCGCAACAACATGCCCTGGTGCTGCAAGCCCGTCAAGGCAGCTAGACTCGATCCTACAAAAAAGGGGAAACTGTGTGATAAGGTTGAGAAATATAAATTGGAAACATTGTCCGTTGTGAAAGTTCCAATCAACATACTGATGTAAGACACCAGAAGAAAACCGGTTGAGACCAAAAATACCTGACTCTTAAACCGGCGAATATCTTTCGAGCCACGCGCCACAAACGCTAACACTAGTACCCAAACCAGGTAGTAGTGCACCTCTAAAGCCAAACTCCAGGTATGCAAAAAGAGATGGGGAATAAATTGACTTTCATAACTCCCCCCTAGAAGTATCTCATACCAGTTGGTTACAAACCCTAAAGCCCCTGCCGTCTGGGTGCCGATATCCACCCGAAAATCGGACTTAATAAACAAGATCAGGGGGGCAACCACCAAGAGCATCAAAACCAAAGGTGGCACAATCCGATAGAGCCGCCGTCTCAGGTAAGCTACCAGATCAATCTTCTTAGTTTTCCCAACTTCCTCAATCAATAGCGCTGTGATTAGAAAACCTGAGAAGGTGAAGAAGATATCTACCCCAATAAAACCGCCTGGTAATTGCTCCTTATAAAAGTGATAAATCAGGACAAAGAGCAGCCCTGTGATCCGAATAAGAGAAAACCATTTAATTCTCATCTTGATAGATTCCTTGTTTAAAAGTTCCAGTATAGGCGACCTTATCCTCTGTTACCAACTCTCCTTTTCCATCTGGTTTTCCATTGGTAAATTGACCCGTGTAACGCCAACCGTCCTTGGATTTAAAGGTCCCATGACCCTGGAAGGCCCCATTTTTAAACTCACCTTCATAGACATCACCGTTCTCATAGGTCAATTTGCCTTGACCCGTTATTTTTCCACGTACCAGGGTGCCCTCATAGGTCATTTTGCCATCGTTTAAGGCAATCTTCCCCCTCATGGGGATTCCAGATGCAAAAACCCACAGGGCACAAAGAAGGATCACCAATCCTGTCATCAATTCAAAACCCGACCGTTTCCAACGAATCCCCTTGGAAGCGGTTGGTTTCTTTTTAGCTACTTGTCCTGCCATCACAATTCTCCTACTTTTTCTTTCCATTCTTGACAGCCTTGACGAACGAGACGGTAGGTTTCCTCAAAATCACCGGTGTACCACGGATCAGGTACTTCACCGTCAATTAAGGGATGAATCTTATCCAAGGCTTCTTGAGGGGCCATCGCTTGTAAATCTTCCAGATTCGATCGGTCCATAGCCAGAATTAAATCGGCCTCAAGAAAGTCTTTTGGGGAAATTTGTTGGGACTGTTTCGATAAATCGTAGGGAATTTGGTATTTTTGCAGAATCGCTTGTGTCCCTTGGTGGATTGGATTACCATGTTCCCACGTCGAAGTGGCACGACTTTCTACATCCCAAGAGGGCATTTCCTGCTTCATCACAAACTCCGCCATCGGGCTGCGACAAATATTTCCTAAGCAAACCATAATCACATTCATATCGTATACCTCCCCTCCATTATAACATATAAGGAAAGGGTGAATAAAAGAATTTCTGAACCTCTATGGAGATAGTGACTTCATGAATCAGGTTTTTCTAAGTATTACATATCATTATTTGTATATTTATGATAAAATGAATCTAGAAAAGCTATTTCCAGTCAATGACTCTTTTGAATAACGTGAAAAACGGAGGAAGAATGAGATAATGCAAAAAAGAATATTAGAAAACACGACCAAACGGTATGAAAAACTGCCCGCATGGCTAATGATTATTCTTGCCTGTTTGGTGGTAGAACTTTTCTTTATCGGCGGTACTGTGATTGGGGGCCTCATCCTTGCCGTTCTTTCAATGCCCTTCCTGATTTCTAATCTAGAGAATCTGGATGCAATCATTGAAACGTTTACTCACCTATATGTTCAACTGGGGATATTTGCCTTTATTACGCTGACACTTTTCGCCTGGGTGAGATGGTACGAGAAACGCCCCATTTCTAGCCTTGGATTTTTCAAGACAAATTATTTGCTTGAAATTCTAAAAGGTTGGGGAGTAGGAATGCTAACCTTCAGCTGTTCCTTAGGACTGAGCTATCTTTTTGGCGGTGTTGTATTAAACCGTATCGATTTTTCAGGTAACACTCTCCTCTTTGTCCTATCAACTATCCCATTTTGGTTGATTCAAGGAGGTACCGAAGAACTTCTAACCCGTGCCTGGCTTCTACCGATTATCAACAAACGTTCAAACCTTGCTCTTGCAATTGGCATCTCGAGTACTCTTTTTGGAATCATACACTTGGGTAATAACAATGTGACTGTCTTATCCATTTTAAGCATCATCTTATCTGGGGTATTCATGGCTCTCTACATGCTTAAGACCGACAATATCTGGGGTGTTGCCGGTCTGCACGGTGCTTGGAATTTCACACAAGGCAATATTTTCGGAGTTGCCGTCAGCGGTACAACTACTGGTCCTTCGCTCTTTTCATTTGAAACAAAAACTGGTGTAGCAGAATGGATTTCAGGTGGATCCTTTGGAACTGAAGGTAGCATCATGGCAAGCATCATCTTACTTCTTGGAATTATTTATTTAGCCCTTCAATTGAAAAAAGAAAACTAACTCCGCCCAATCAATAAGAGGCAGGTCCACTTGGAACCTGCCTCTTATTGATTTTGTCCTTCAGATACGAAGATTAGACTTCCTGCAAAACAGTGACAGAACCTAAGATTTATCGGAGTTATCACTTGAAAAAGACTGAGTTACAAAATGTTTCAGTGTGGTTATGCGATCTCTCCTGCTGAGAAATGGGATCTAATACATTAGTTCCGCAGGAAGTCTATTAATTTGTTCCTGGTAAAGGATAGCCCAAATGTTCATAAGCTTTAGCAGTAGCCTGACGGCCACTACGAGTGCGGATAATAAAGCCTTGTTGAATCAGGTAGGGTTCGTACATGTCTTCAACCGTCTCTCGCTCTTCTGCAATATTAATGGCGATGGTCGACAGACCAACAGGACCTCCATTGTAGAGCTCAATCATGGTGCGGAGAATTTTCTGATCCACATAGTCCAAACCCTCCTGGTCTACATCTAACATGGTCAGAGCTTGATGAGTCATCTCCCGATTGATGATTCCTTCTCCTTTAATCTGCGCAAAATCGCGAACACGCTTGAGCAGGCGGTTGGCAATCCGAGGTGTTCCCCGACTCCGACGAGCCAGCTCAATGGCAGCTTCTGGTAAAATCTCTGTTTCAAAAATAGCTGCCGTTCGCTCCACAATCTCTGTCAAATCGTTGAGTTCATAGTATTCCATGTGGGCATTAATCCCAAAGCGAGCCCGTAAGGGATTGGACAACATTCCTGCCCGTGTCGTTGCACCAATCAATGTAAAAGGCGGTAATTGCAGATGCACTGAGCGACTGGTTTCGCCACTGCCAATCATAATGTCCACATAAAAATCCTCCATAGCACTGTAGAGAATCTCTTCGACAGCCATGGGCATGCGATGGATTTCATCAATAAAAAGGACATCGCCTGGTTCCAAGTCATTCAAAAGAGCTACCAAATCCCCAGCCTTTTCAATCACTGGACCTGAGGTTTGCTTGAGATTGACCCCCAATTCATTTGCGATAACAAAGGCCATAGTCGTTTTTCCCAAACCGGGAGGACCAAACAACAAGGTGTGATCCAAAGATTCATCCCGTAATTTTGCGGCCTCAATAAAAATCTTTAACTGCTCCTTGACCTTCCCCTGGCCAATATACTCCTGAAAATTTTGCGGACGAAGACTGCCTTCAATCAGACTATCCTCTCCCCTTTGTTCCATATCCACTAATCTAGTCATGGGTCTATTATATCAGAAAATCCTAGCAAACTTTTCCTGCACCTAAGATTTGTTCTGCTCTAAAACACTCACTACACCAACTTATCGTAGTTTTATATCCTTAGCACAAATCTATAAATTAATAATATATTAAAAAATTCATATTTTGTCAAGAATTTTTTAAGTTTTTATGGTAAAATCTTAATAGAGGGAAAGAAAGTGAGGTGATATATAGCATGGCAATCCCAAAGTATCAACAAATTAAAGATGAACTCAAGCACAAGATTATCTCTGGACAATTTGAAAATGGAGATAAATTTTATACAGAGGCCGAATTGATTGATATGTATAATGTTAGTTCAATTACGGTTGTCCGTGCCTTGAACGACTTGGCAAAAGATGGTTACATCGTCCGCCAACAGGGAAAAGGTACCTTTGTATCCCGCGCTGGTAATCACAAACTCATCGAATATTCTGATGCTGATTTTCTTGAGGATAAAGTCGATGAAGTGACAGTCTTATCCATCACACGGGATAACAATCCAGAGTTCATCGCAAAACTTGGACTTGGTCCAATGCATTACTACTATAAGATCGAACGGATGCGTACAGCGGATGGTACCCCTTATGTTTTCCATGAATCTTATATCCCGGAGCAGTATATCAATGCCAATTATCCGGATGTAAATTACTACAGCTCTATCTACGATCGGTTTAAATTTGACTACCATATTCATCTCAATGATGAAAAATTTGAAGAAACAACGGAAATTCTCTTTCCAACAGAAGCTGCAATTAGCAAACGTCTAGAGGTCGCAGAAGAGTTTCCAACTGTCCTTCAAATCAAAACCACACGCCTTGAATCTACTGGTCAAATTTTAGAATACCGTAAAACCTACAAACGTGGTGACTACTTTAAGTTCACCCTCCTATCACGGAATCAATAATAGTGATGATATAGTAGAATGAAACAAAAACCGCACACTTTGTGCTATACTATTTTTATGGCATATTCAGTAGATTTTCGTGAAAAAGTTCTTTCATATTGTGAAAATATTGGCAGTATTTCTGAAGCAGCAACTGTTTTCCA